>JBMSGE010000137.1:0-2002 GCA_049414205.1 Nitrosopumilaceae archaeon | reverse complement strand
GCTATCGGTATGGATGTTGTAAGCGATGCTGCAATACTAATTGCAAGTTCTGCTCTTTCACTAAATATAACATCATAGCCAGTAAAGGCTTCAAGAATTGTAACTACACCAAGAATAACACCTGTAACCCATAAAACTTCATTTCTGATTTTGTATCTTCCACTAAAGTATTGATAATACATGTGAAGTACTGCCATGAGAACCATTGCATTTGAACCATGGTAGTGAATATTTCTAATATGGAATCCAAAAGGAACTTCATCATTGATGAATTGGACACTATCCCACGCCCTATCTAAAATTGGTTGATAGTAAAACATGAGTAATGCACCAGAAATTCCAAGAATTACAAATACAATGAATGTCAACATTCCTAAAAATCCAAATGGACTGACAAATCTTGCAGGGAATGAAAATTTAATTGCAGTAAAAATTGATCTGTCTAAACCATCCCATAACCAATAGAAGAAGGCAGTTACCCCAGTTCTTCTGCTAAGCGAAACGGCCATATCCAATTACTCCATTATCATTCACACCCCATTTAGGTGGCATAATCCATAAAAAGCCATCTGAATCCAGTTCAAAGTTTAGTTTTGGTAATGTGTTTGATGGTGCAGCTTGAACTGATGCAGGTCCAACATATGCAGTTCCTGTTACTACATCATACATGCTACCATGACATGGACATTCACCTCGTTTTCTTCCTTCATCAGGCCAATATTTCCATAAACACCAAAGGTGAAGACAAATCATACTATATCCTCTAAATGCAGATATGTCTTTTTTTGCTCCTCCTAATTCTTCAGGTAATCTAATGAATTGCCATTTTCGGAATGCTTCTGCATCAAGGGCAGCATCTCCTGTAGAAGGATAGGTGATAACTTCAGCATGATTAATTGGATAAGTATCAATGTGGGCTTGAGTGCCATCAGGTAAAATTACAGGGACTTTTTCAAGGGTTGCAGATGATGGGTTTGGCATAAAATTTCCAAATGGGATAAACGGAGCAAACGCTAGACCTGTTCCTGCAGCACCCATTAATTTTAGAAAGTCTCGTCTGGATAACCCGCCAGATTTTTGCGTCCCCTGCTCTGACATTCAAGCTGACGTACTCGCCAAATTGCTTATAAACCTTGTTCAATTATTTGTCTGAATTTCGTCTAGTGATAAAAGCAAAAGCCAATCCGATCGCAATTCCAATACCAATTCCAATAATTAATTGAGTTGGAAATATCTCCTCTGTTGATTTGTCTTGGGTTGGAATTGATTCTTGTGTTGTTTCTTCAATGAGTTCTGGTTTCTTTTGGATTGAGGATTCTTCTGTAGTTACTCCAGGGATTTCTGAAATAGGTTTTGCATCATTTAGTATAGGTAGATCTGGTTGTATCAGTTTTTGATCTAATTCATTTAGTTCTAGCTGTAAATCTGCTGAAATGGTTGAGAACTTTGCTGCAAGTGTAATTGGCTCGGTGGTAGAGTTTCCTCCAAATAAAGTAGAATGAGCTAGAATCGAGTAAGTACCGGTCTGATTGATTGGAACATAAATTACAGTTGATGTGTTATCCTTGTTCTTGACAGGATAGAATCCCCCACCTTGGCTAAATGCAGAACCACCTAGCCAATCAAGTGATGCCCAGCCAAGAAAATGCCCAAATATTCCTGATGGCATGTTGGTTTGTACAATTTCACCTTTTGGATTCATAACAAATACGGAAAGATTTGTGTCATCATTTTCCCAAGATAGTTCAATTGCAGCTGAATTGATAGAGTCATCTTGAATATCAAAATAATATTGCCTCCAATCTCCTGCCATGTAACGATTAGCCATATCAAATGCTCCTTTGAGGTATCCATTTCCATAAAGTACATCATCATTTTGATTTCCAGAAATCACAATTGTGATATCTTTTTGGTTGATTGGTTGTTTTATTGCAAATGATACAGGTGCATTTACTGTGTGTTTTTTTCCTTCAAAAATCAAAAATCCCTGATAAATTCCTGT
>JBMSGE010000136.1:0-2062 GCA_049414205.1 Nitrosopumilaceae archaeon | reverse complement strand
AATCTTTATCCGATTCGATGTTGTATTTTATACATGAGAGCACTGTGCCTAATCACTGTAAAACCAGGTAAGGTAGATGCAGTAGTTCAGATTTTAAAGAAAAAAAGAAAGGTCATCAAAGAAATTATGATAGTTACAGGAAGGGCAGACATTAGTGCAATTTTGAATGGAAATATAGATGAAATTAATCAGATGGTAATTGATCTTAAAAAAATTAAAGATATTGTGACTACAGAGACACTCATTGAAGTAGAGGTTGATTTGGGATGGTAAGAGCGATAATACTTGTAAAATCTCCAAAAAAATTGATAGCTGCTCGTTTACGTAAAGTAGCAGCAGTCAAAGATTCCTTTCCCACAAGTGGTCAATTTGACGCAGTTGCGATAATCGATGTAAAGGAACTAGTAGAAATCAAGGACATAACCACACAGATTCAAAAAATCAGTGGGGTAGAGCGTACCGAAACTATGGTAGAAGTGCAATAACAAAGATTAGCGTGTCAAAAATTATATCATGATTTTTCAAAAAATTCGATTCTTGAAAACTTAATTCTCACCTTGGTAAGTTAGATAATAGTGGTTTGTCTTAGATGTGATGGAAAAGGTGTTTACAGGAATGAATTTGGCCTGATGGAAAAATGTGAGTCTTGTCAAAGACCCGACATGACTTTTGATAGAGTTGGTGGCGATGATGAAAATTGAATATTCATGTTTTGACATATTCAATGATCATAATGATATTTTTGATGATACATGATAATTTGATTTTTGCACAGCAACAGAATATTGAAGAGTTTTTAGAATGGCCATCTGGTCCTAGTTACTCTTTTGTATTGATTGCCATAGTAATTATGATTGTATTATCTATAATAGCAAATTATTTCTGGAGTAAAAGAAAAGGAAGAAGGTATTCAGAAGAATAACATTATTTTTTCATTGTAATTTAATAAAAAATAAATTTCTAACAACAGCAAAAAATAATTTCTAAATTGATTAAATCTTATTTTTTCTTCCACACCAACAGTTTTTACTATATTCTTTTTCCATATTGAAATAACCAATTCATTTTGAATACTTGAAAAGTTTCCTAATTCACGCCAGATTTCATCTGAAAATATCCAATACGCTTATGTTCCTAATTTGGCTAAAATATTGATATGATTGCAAGAACAATGAAATGTTTTGATTGTAAGAAAGAATTTCTTGAAAAAATGACAAATGATAATTATTCAGAATATCTTCAAAAAAGAAGACAAGCTGAAAAACAAGGCATTGAGTATGGCTGGTTTTGTGGGAATTGTGCAGATAAAAAATGTGTGATGTGTAAAACTGGAAAGGTTGCAAAATACATTCCAGCAAAAAAAGACGGAGAGATCAACAAGAAGATACCTGCCTGTCAGAGTTGTTTTGAAAGGTTTCGCAAAAAATTGGGATTTACTGAAGAAATTGACCCTAAACTGTTAGAACCACTTCCTAATCTGACACATGAAGAATGGATGGAGTTTCTAGAAAAAATTTAGAATATCTGAATTCAAAATGCACTGTGCTTGAAATCATCACAATCTCACTTTGACTCTAATGACAAAGAATTTAACATACGGGTGCGGAGGGATTATTGTGAATATTAAGAAGGTTGGAAATGTAATTTTGGCCGTTCAAGATCTTGACAAATCCTTAGCCTTTTACAACGAAGTAATTGGGCTTCCAATAAAAAACCAGAGAAGATCATGGGTAGATTTAGGAACCTCAGGTGCGCTTTTGAGTTTACATCCAGCATCGCTCACTGCAGAACATGTGGGCAGTTCGATTGACAATGGAATAACAATTGGATTTCTAGTTGGAGATGTAAAATCTGCTGTAGATGAACTTCGTGAAAAAGGAGTTACAATTCACAGAGATATTGTAGAAAGAGAGGCAGGTAAAAATGCCGTAATTCAAGACCCAGACGGATATTTGATTTCTCTATTTGAGCCAATCTTTAGAGATAAAGCCGAACAAACCGGCGGATATCATGGTTTTACCCCGGCTTAAATTAATTTTTTAATTTTTGAAATATTTTCATG
>JBMSGE010000135.1:0-2096 GCA_049414205.1 Nitrosopumilaceae archaeon | reverse complement strand
CTATCAAAAAATGCCTTTCTTGCAAAACACAGGTAAGTGGTATGCCCTATTCCCTGGAAAGAATGTCGTGTTTTTCCTTCTCTTGCATCAATGGTTCGAAGTATATGCTCTGTGGATTCAATGTCTGTAAATTCATTTTCTACTAGTGCCATCGTTAATTTTTCTAATTGATTCATTGTTGGACAAATTGCAAAAACAGCTCCACTGCCCTTTAGCATTTTACGAACTTGTGGAATTACTGTCCATGGATCACCGAGATCAATTAAGGCAACATCAGCTTCTTCTACTGGCATTTTTTTTGCTGTTTTGATATCCAGGTTTTGTTGTGTAACATATTTTTCCATTCCAGATTTTTTCAGATTTTTTGCTGCTATCTTCATGAAGTTTTCATCAACATCAAATGTGTATACATGTCCCCGTGGTTTTACAATACTTGCAACAAAAGATGTCAAGGATGCACTACCTGTTCCAATCTCTACGATTTTTTGGCCATTTTGAATTCCAGCTCTTGAAACAATGTATCCAAGATCCTTTGGATAAACAATTTGTGTCCCATGTTGAATTTTCATTACATAGTCATACATTGTTGGTTTGAGAAGATAGACATACTTGTCCTTGTTGCTAACTAATCTAGAACCATATTCTTTGCCAATAGCATCAGCATGCTTTAAAACTCCGATGTGTGTGTGAAGCTCATCTTTTTTTGAGACCTTTACTAGCCATTTTTTTGAAGGATTATAGTAAAACAATACAGGAGAATTATTTTTTATTTTTTCCACACAATTGTCCTAGAAATTTTAGATAATAACCTACTGACGATACTAAACAAATTGTAAATTTTTGAAATCAAATTTAGGCACAGTTTGAGAAATTCTACCGAATTTGTTAATTTCTTTCAAGTATTGGGATTATGGATAATTATCAACATGGAATTAGTAGGTCGACCTAGTAATGATGAGTCAATTTGAGCCTGAGGAAATTGTTATTGAGCGTGAGGGAGTAATTATCGATGAGATTCAAAAAAATCCTGATTTGCACCATAATGCCTTGATTAAGAAAATAGTTCCAAAATATATGGCAAAAACCACATTTGAAAGAGTTAGAGACCAACTTATTGAAAAAAATGTGATCTCTTGTGTTATGAAGGGCAACAGAAAGTTTTACAGAGTTACAGAAAATTATGAAAAAAGATCGCTTCAGTTAATTGAACGAATGACTCATCTAAATTTTCAATATTTGCAACATGAAACAAAAAGATTGAGAGAAGATTACCACCATAAAGATGTAAATGAAAAGATTTCAAAAAGCATTCAGTTGTTAAGAGAACTACTTCAAACAGATAATGGATTTACAATTTTAGATTCCATAAAAAATTCAAAAAAAACTTTGTACAAAGACGAACATTTAGAAATACAAGAAATGATTTCTTTTGTTTTTCATGCAATTACAAACGACAAAGATTCAGAAATAATTTTTCCACCAATTATGAGTAGTGTTGGATTTAATTTCACAAAAAATCTAGAAGAATCTAAATAAATTTTATCTTTTTACGGATTTACAGAATATTTGATCGTAATAGTTAATAGAAAACTTTGTAGCTTGTAAAGTAATACATTTGATCTAAAATGTAATTTGAAACTAATCAATTGGTAGTGTTCCTTAAGTAATTTGATTATCGTTTTTTTTTCAAGAAACACAATGACAAAATCAACAACAAGATTTGGGATGTTTGGAATAGCAGCAGTAGTTGCAATTCTTTCAATATCTCTTGTCGCAACAAATCTTACAACACAAGAAGCAACTGCCGAACCCGCTAGAAAAACTGGGCTTTCAATGAATAATTTGGAAATAGCAGGTGCCGTTTCAGCACAATCTACCGTACAGCCAATTGCACAAGACCTAGGTACAATGTATCTTAAAAGCAATGATAAAGGTGACTGGATGGTTGAAGGTGTAATTGAATGCGCCACTGCAATCCAAGCAAAAGCCTCAGGTAAACATTCTAAAGATGATCCTCTTTCAGGAGGAACTGCTGGTGCAAAAGTATGGGTTGAAATGGATGGAAAACCAATAAGCATTTCAACTGGCGAACCAAC
>JBMSGE010000134.1:0-2119 GCA_049414205.1 Nitrosopumilaceae archaeon | reverse complement strand
ATGGGAAAATACACACTTCCTGAAATACCATATGCATATGATGCATTAGAACCTCACATTGACGCAAGAACAATGGAGATTCATCACACAAAACATCATCAAGCATACACCGATAAATTGAATGCAGCTCTTGAAGCCTGTCCTCAGGAAATTCAAGATAAAGATATCTTAGATATTCTATCTGATATCAATCAAGTTCCTGAAGATAAAAGAGGAGCTGTTAATTTCAATGGTGGTGGTTATGATAACCATAGGCTATTTTGGAACAACATGAAAGCAAATGGCGGAGGAGAACCAGGAGGATCAATTGCAGATGCAATTAATGATTCCTTTGGAAGCTTTTCTGACTTTAAAGAGAAATTTTCATCTACTTCTGCAGTAATACAAGGAAGTGGTTGGGGATGGTTAGTATTCAATCCTTCCTCAGGTAAGGTGGAATACAAAGCAATGCCAAATCAAACAAGCCCAAGAACTGAAGGATTAGTGCCTCTATTGGGATTAGATGTTTGGGAGCATGCATACTATCTGAAATATCAAAACAAGAGACCAGACTATATCTCATCTTGGTGGAATGTAGTTAATTGGGATGAAGTAGAAGATAGATTCTCAAAAGCAAAATAAAGTTCAATCTTTATTTTTTTCATTTTCATTTTATGAATCAATTTATAACCATCAGAAAATGATTTGTTGTAAATGAGTGAAGAAAGAGCCCAACAATTAATGCAACAAATGCAAATGCTAGAGACCTATTTTGCAGATTTATCTCAAAGAGAAGGAACCCTTTATGGTGTTTTACGAGAAGCAACTGCTGCCATAGAATCCATAAAATCACTCAACAAAAAACCTGATTCTGATACACTAGTTCCAGTTGGTATGGGAACTTTTGTCAAAACAAAAATTTCATCAAACGACAAAATTGTATTGAATATTGGAGCAGGTATCTCAATAGAAAAGGATTCAGAGTCTGCAATAAACTATCTTGAGGCAAGAATCAAAGAAGTCGAAGTTGCAATACAAGACACTGCAGCAAAAAAACATGATGCAGCAGCTCAGCTGGAACAAGGAAAAAGTCAAATTAATCAATTAATCCAATCAGATTCTCAAATCAAATAAGATAAACCATGTTTGATAAAATCCGTAATGCATTTTCAAGTGCTGCAAAAAGTCTAAGCGAAAAGGAGCTTAACGAAAAGGATATTGAAGAAATTTTATTTGAGCTAGAAATTTCTCTTCATGAATCCGATGTTGCAAGCGAAGTTATTGATCAAATAAAATCTGATTTAAAATCCAGATTAATCGGAACCAAAGTAAATAAAAATGAAATTGAAAAATTTGTAAAAGACAGCCTTATCTCGACAATTTCCTCTTTGTTTGATTCTGCAGGAAAAGTGGATATTTTTGAAAAAATAGATGAAAAAAAGAAATCCGGACAACCATTTTTGGTTTTGTTTGTCGGAATTAATGGTACTGGCAAAACTACATCTCTTGCCAAATTAGCCTACATGCTTCAACAAAAAAAATATTCAGTTGTAATAGCTGCTGCAGACACATTCAGAGCTGGTGCAATTGAACAATTACGAGAACATACTAATAGATTAAACCTAAAACTTGTAGCTCAAAATTACAATTCAGATCCTGCTGCAGTAGCTAGGGATGCTGTACTGTATGCTAAATCTCACAAGGTGGATTGTGTTCTTATAGATACTGCAGGAAGAATGCAAACAAGCAAAAACTTGATGGAACAAATTAGTAAAATTACTAAAGTCGTAAAACCTGATTTCAAAATTTTTGTAGGTGATTCTTTAGCAGGTAATGATACTGTTAATCAGGCTAAGGAATTTTATGACCATGTAGAATTTGATGGCTCAATTTTAACAAAAAGTGACGCTGATGCAAGAGGTGGTGCTGCATTATCTGTTGTAAAAATAACATCTACCCCAGTTCTTTATGTTGGCGTTGGACAAGAATATCCAGATCTTAAACCGTTTGATAAAGAGACATTCTTGGAAACTGTATTTGGTTCACTAGAAAATGTAGACTTGCAGAAAGTTGAACCAACTCCTGAACCAGAACCAACTCCTGAACCAGAACCAACTCCTGAACCAGAACCAACTCCTGA
>JBMSGE010000133.1:0-2143 GCA_049414205.1 Nitrosopumilaceae archaeon | reverse complement strand
TCATTTTTCTAGATATTCACATGCCAGAACTTAGTGGATTAGATATCATTAGAACTCTTGAAACAAAAAATATTCTCAAAGATCAAAAAATTGTAATTTTTTCTGCACACAATTTTACAGAGCCTGAAATTCAAGATTTATTGGACAAAGAAGGAATAGCGGCACACTTGAAAAAACCTATTCAACTAAATGCGCTTCTTACTGCAATGTCTGCATAGAATACGAGTTTTTTTAAAAACAGTTATGGCTTTAATCTGTCTGGGTCTCGTGGATACAATACAACTTCTCTAACATTATCAATCCCAATTAATGTAGTCATTAGTCTGTCTAATCCCATTCCCCATCCAGAGTGTGGTGGCATTCCCCAATCAAATGCCTGCAGATGATCTGCAAAATCTGCTGGATCTAAACCTTGTTCTTTGAGTCTTGCTTTTAGCATATCTGGATTGTGTAACCTGGTTCCACCTGATGATAATTCCAAATATCCAAATTGTAAATCAAATGAACGAGAAAGCTCAGGGTCTTCATCTTTTTCTCTGATGTAAAATGGCTTGAGTTTCATTGGCCAATCAGTTAAGAAGAAAAACCCTGGATGGTTCTCCCCGATTATTCTCAAATGTGAATCAAGCAAGTCGTCTCCAAACTCGACTTTCTCACCAGCAGACTTTACTTCATCTATTGCTTGATTGTATGTAATTCTCTCAAATGGTGATTTTGGAACTTCAATTGTGTGCCCAATTACTTCTTGTTCTTTTTTACAGTTCTCAGATGTGTGCTTGTAGACATTCATTACGAGTGCTTCTAGAACATCCATTACATCGTTGTAATCCATAAATGCAGCTTCAATATCTACAGAAGTAAATTCACTTAGGTGACGTCCAGTATGAGATTTTTCTGCTCGATAAAAGTTTGAAATCTCAAAGACTCTCTCAAGACCAATGGTCATTTGTTCTTTGTAAAGCTGTGGACTCTGTGCCAAGTATGCAGTCTTTCCAAAATATTCTAATGAAAACAAATCTGCCCCGCCTTCTGATGCACTACCAATAATCTTTGGAGTTGTAATTTCGATGAATTTTTTCTCAACAAATGTTTTTCTCAAAATTTGCAAAACGTGGGAGCGAAGTTTGAATATTGATGCCGTCTTTTGGTTTCTCATGTCTAGCGCTCTGTGGTTAAGACGTGTGTCGATGTTGCTCTCAACCCTACCTATTGGGTCAACAGGTAATGGATGAATTGCTTTACCTAAAACATCAATCTCCTCGGCTTTAATCTCAAATTCAAAATCACGAGCCTTTGTTTCCTGGACTGCTCCTTTTACTGCAACTACGCTTTGACGATTAATCTCTCCTAGATTGTCATTTAATTCTCCTTTTACTATGACTTGAGAAATTCCTGAAACATCACGTAGTGTGATAAATGTCATCTTTCCTAACTTTCTGAGGTCCTCTATCCAACCTCCTAAAACAACTTGTTTTCCAATTAAATCTGAATTTAATTCTGCAATATCATGAGTCTTAACAAATCCCAAACTTTTTCACCGTCTTTTGTTCTCAAATTCTATCTCAATGTCAAGGTTTCGGGCATCTTTTACAATCTGAACCACAGTTTCCGTGTTAATTGGGAATCTAGGGGTCCATTTACCTGAGACTATTGCCTTTGTCTTTTGAATTCCACCTGGTGCCCATACATTGTTGATAGACAAAATCTTTGTTGGAAAAAACATATCTTCGATGAATTTCCTGTCATTTTCTTCTGCTTCCACTAGCCAAATCTTACCCTGAAATTGGTCTTGAATTAATCTGTACAGCGTTCTGCTTTGTCGAATCATCATAATATCTTCCTTTGAGAAAGACAAAACAAAATTACCATCAAACTCTTTGCAAGAATGCAATGTGAATTTATCCACATCCGAATTCGTCTTTGCGATCTGCGCTAGTTTGATTGATGCATCTACATCTGCCTTTGTGAGTTGTCCTTCCTCTACTTTCTTCTCACACTGAGGACAGAGAAGAGAGTTTTTTGCATCAAAGTTGCATATTGGAAGATTCATGAGGTTCGACTTTATTCATTCTGCCAAAGTTGTTTATATCCTTTAATGAAAAACACAAAAGCAAGAGCCGATCTAAGAAATTATGAAGTTATC
>JBMSGE010000132.1:0-2159 GCA_049414205.1 Nitrosopumilaceae archaeon | reverse complement strand
AATTAAATTCTATTTCCGTCTCTATCTAAGATAATTGCTTCTCCAAATCCTAAGTTTTTAATTAGTTCAAGCTGCGTTTTTGCATCACCTGCAACCACATAAATCATATTTTGTCCATTAAGATAAGTTGATGCTAATTTTTGAATATCTTCCACTGTCATATTAGTCAAAATATCTTGCTCATTTGAAATGTAGTTGGTTGGTAGATTATACTTACTAATATTATCAAGCATATTGATTAAGCTACCAAGTGTTTCAAATCGTAATGCATTACTTTTTATCAATTTATTTTTTGTTACATCAAGATCTTCTTGAAAATAGGTTGAAGAATAATTTGTAATAAGATCTCTAAAAATTTCCAACGATTCTAGCGTTACATTTGTTCGTACTTGGGAATAAGCATAAAAAGGAGTTTGAAACTTATTCGATTGTAAAAATGAACCAGCTCCATACGTATAGCCTTTTTCAAGTCGTAGTGTTCTCATGAGCCTCGCCTCCATACCTCCGCCAAGTCTATTGTTTGCTACATTAAGTTGATATAGTAGTGGGTCAGTGCCAGGAACTGTGAGTGTTCCAACAGTGATGGCTGATTGTTTAGCATCAGGAATATCGATGAAATATACTGTTGGTTTTGATGGAGTGTTGACCATTTCTACTTTTGGTAATTCAACATCAGTGCCATTCCATTTTTCATTGAAAGATTTTAAGGCTTTTAATGATTCGTCTTGGTTGATATCACCAACAATATGAAAATGTGCAACTTTCGGAGAAATGTTTTGTTCAAAATATTCTTTTAGATCATCTAAAGTAATTGATTCTACACTTTCTATTGTTCCTCCAAGAGGTATTGAAGATGGATGACCTTCTCCATATAATTGTTTGTTCAGTGCATTGAATGCTAGAGATTGAGGATTCCCTTTTGTTTGTTGAATGGATGCCAACCTTCTGGTTTTAGCAATCTCAAATGCTTCTGTATCCCATCGTGGCTCTGTCAATATTTCATTAACTAGTTCAAGGGTGGCATCAAGATTTTTTGCTAAACTATTTCCTGAGATTCCAATGCTTTCTAAGCCAGCACTAATAGAAATTGATGAGCCTAATAAATCAATCGCCTCTTCTAATTGAGCAGGTGTTTTAGTTTTTGTTCCTTCATCCATCAAACTAGCAACCAAACTTGCAGTACCTTTTTTATTGGGGTTGTCAAGTAGTTGACCTCCATCAATTCTCAAATAAAATTGTACCAAAGGCAGTTCTGAATTTTCAATTCCATATAATGAAGTACCATTGGATAAATTACTAGTCCACACTTCTGGGATAGTTAGAAGAGGTAGTTCTCCTAGTGGAGGTTCAGATCTATCATATTTTGTCTCGGTTTTTGTAAAAGGCTTATTTTCTTGTCCATACTTCATATCAAATTGCTTTTCTTTTCCTCGAACAACTTCTTCAACCTTCACATATGCTTTATCTGAATCTGATAATATCAATTCAGGCTGAGTTTCTGGTACTACACTTAAGATAACTGCATTCTGGTTTTTGATATATTTATTATATACTCTAATGATATCCTCTTTGGTAACACTAAGAATATTTTCAATATCTTGTGTTACAAACCCTGGATCTCCAGCGTATTCATTATAAAATCCTAGCTGTCTTGCTTTGCTTAAGTTTGTAGCAATGCTATTATAAAATGCGGTTTCTTGTCCTGCTTTAATACGAACTAAGTCAGCATCACTAATACCATTTTCTTCAAAATTATTTAATGATTGCATGATAGCATCATATACTGTATTTAATGAAACCCCTTGATTTGCTCTTACACTAATTTCAAATTGACCTGCAATTTCGGCTGAATAATTATAGGCAATAGCTGATGGTGCTAATTTTTGTTTTTCAATAATTTCTTTATAAAAAACAGAATTTCTACCATCAGAAAGTAGTTTACCTAGTGTATTTAATGCATAAGAGTCAGCACTAAATTGTTCAACTGTTGGAAAAGTGATAGATAATTCTGGCAGTTGAGCATATTTATCTAAATGATATAATTTTTTAGTTTCTGATAATGTAACTAATTGTACTTTTGGTTTTTCAATCACGTTATCATTGGGTTTAATTTCCCCAAACCATCGTTCGACTAGTGCTTTTGTTTCATCAAAATCAAT
>JBMSGE010000131.1:0-2209 GCA_049414205.1 Nitrosopumilaceae archaeon | reverse complement strand
AACCCACTAAACGCAGACTCTGACGGTGATGGAGTAAACGATGATGTTGAACTTAATCCATTAGATCCATTAATTTCCTAAAATCAAAATTAAATTTAATTTATTAAAGTACAAAAATAATGGACCGGATGGGATTTGAACCCACGACCTTTGCGGAGATTTTTCTCTTACGCAGTGTGAGTGCGTCATCCAAACCAAACTAGACGACCGGTCCAACAATTTTACAATGTAAGGTGCTTTTTTGTCTTTAGGTTTTTGATATTGTGATAACCTTGAGCTTTATAGTTACAAATTCTAAGTTTCAAATATGCAATTACAGGAGTTTGATGCCATAATTGATAGAATGACTTTGGCATTAGATACTGCAAAAAACTTGGGACAACCAATTGAGGAGGCAAAGATTCTATATCAAATGAACGAAGTATTACCTGATAATCTACAACTAACTTTGGATGACATTGATGATGAATCTATGGCAAAACAAATTGTTGTATTATACAAAAGTCAGATAAAATCTAAAATCTCAGAATTCCGAGAACAATTAATGCTAAACTAGACTACTTTTTGACGCCGAGGTTTCTGTTCTTTAGTCTCAAGTATGGATTTCTACATTTTCTGCATCTGGTGGCATTGATGTCATTTCGAGCATTGCAGTTAAAACAAATCTTCATTACAAGACGTGTCCCTTGAGCAATTCTTTTCTTCTCAGGATCTGTTATTGGCATTTGTATCTCTCCTTAATCTCTCACTATTAATTTAATCGGATTTTTCCATCTTGCCTGCAAGCAATACTGGTACTTCTGCTGGTCTTTTGGCAACTGGAATGTTTGCCTTGTTAAACATGGATACCTTGGATTCAGCAGACCCATAAGTTCCCATAACGATTGCTCCTGCATGACCCATTCTCTTCTCTTTAGGAGCTGCACGTCCTGCAATGTATGCTACTGTTGGCTTGTTAAATCCACTATCGATAATTCTCTGAGCCAAAATTTCTTCTGAATCTCCGCCAATCTCTCCAACTATTACCATTCCTTCCAAGTCTGGAATGTCTTTTACCATGTCAAATGCATCAACTAGTCTTGTTCCGTTTACTGGGTCTCCGCCAATTCCAATTGTTATTGATTGACCAAATCCAGCTTTGGTTAAAGCGTCTGAAATTTCATAAAGCAAAGTTCCACTCTTTGATAGTACTGCAATTTTACCAAGTTTGAATGGCATTGGTGGCATGATTCCTACTTTGATTACATCTGGAATCATGATTCCTGGGGTGTTAGGACCGATTATTGTGGCTCCTTTTTGTTTTGCAAGCTCTACTACCTCCAAAGTATCTCTTACTGGGACGTGCTCTGGAATTGCAACAAGCAATTTGATTCCAGATTCTAATGCGTCTTTTGCTGCACCCAAAAAGAATTTTGCAGGAACATATACAATTGAAATTTTTGCACCTGTGGCATCAACTGCTTCTTTAACTGAATTGTAAATTGGAACTTTGTCATCAAACTTTTGTCCGCCTTTTCCAGGGGTAACTCCTGCAACTACATTTGTGCCATATGCCATCATGTTTCGGGCATGAAGGGAGCCATATGCGCCAGTAATGCCTTGGACAATTACGCCTTTTTTCTTGTAATCTGAATCTCCTGGATTACCTTGTAGGATATCAAAAATCTCTGTCAATTTCCTTCTCCCATAACTGCTGCATTTATCGCATCCTCTACTGAATCAAATATTTTGGTTCTAGAGTCTTTTAGCATCTCTTTTGCCTTATCTGACTCTGTTCCCTTTAGTCTTGAAAATACTGGCAAGTCAATTAGACCATCATCGTATGCTTTGATAAATGCCTCAGCTACTACTGTGGTCTTTACAATTCCGCCATACAAGTTTACTAGAATTTTTTTTACTCTATTCATTTTGCTAATCAAAGTTAGTGCTTCATAAACTGATTCTGTAGTTGCACCACCACCAACATCAAGAAAACATGCTGGCTTTCCGCCATTGTCAGACAACATATCCAAAGTTGACATTACAAGGCCTGCACCGTTTCCAACTACTGCAATATCTCCGTCAAGCTCAACTAAAGAGAATCCGCTTTTTTCTGCTCTCTCTTCTATTTCTGATTTTTCTTGATACTTGTCCATCTCTGGATGACGGAAGTTGCTGTTATCATCAGTTACAAATTTGCCATCAAGTGCCATCAAAGAATCATCTTGCA
>JBMSGE010000130.1:0-2375 GCA_049414205.1 Nitrosopumilaceae archaeon | reverse complement strand
ATTGGGGCGTTTGTAGCATTTAGATTTTCAAATAAAATTTTGATAAAAAATTAGACGAGAAACAGGTAAACTAAAGATGAACCAGCATGACTCCTCCGTTTCTCATCTTGCTATGGTCGGTTAAGTATAAGTTTGATTTAGTAGATAAAAACAAAATTGGTACATTCGTTGAATGGACTAGTAAAAAATATCATAATTACAAGGTGATTATTCCTTGTTCAATCAAATATTGAATTCCAGCAACAAATTCCTTATCCGTAATTTGATCATTTGTCCATAGTGCAGCATTTGTTTTAACCCAGTCAGGAATGACTAATTCAGTTGTGTAACCAACAGCTTCCTCAATTGTATACTCTGGATAGTTTTCATCAAACCAATCACGATAAAATTCATCATTGTAGTATCTATCGATGTAATGCTGAGCACCTTTTTCAGCTTCTATAAAGTGAAGTTTAGGTTCTGGTTCAAATTCTTTTAGATTTGGAATGTTCATTATTTTTTCATTAATTAAAAATTTTATTCCATTTGAAAATGTTTGATCATCAATTAAATCCTGAGACCAAAAGTCTGTATTAGTTTTGAACCACTGAGGTACTTCAGGTTCGGTGGAAACTTGAACAGAATCATTAATGTCTAATGTTTTTCCTTCTATGGTCAGTCCATTATAGAAATAGTTAGTCCAGGAATTTCTCTCATAATCCCACATTTCTACTAAAATTACGCTCGTATCATATGGTGCTGAAGGCGTAAATGTGAAAACTAGTTGGTTTAATCCCTCCTTGTTGCCAAACGCATCTCTTGCTAATTCATTATCTACTGATACATCTGTAACCAACTGGTTTGGATCAATTACCTCAATTGAGATATTTCCATCAAGGGTTTGCTTCCAAATAATTTGAACTTCATGAGAGTGTACCTTAACACCACTGATGGTTTTTTCTTCTAATCCCATTAAGAGACCTACATGAGATAGATATTGTGCTCCAGAGTTTTCATAAATTTTTAGAGTAACCTCAATTGGATCTCCTGTGTTTACAATTTGATTTGGAATATCTTGCTTGAAATCTGCTACATCGTAAGAATTGCTGTTTAAAGTAAATCCTTTTTCAACATAGGTTTGCCCTGCATTATCTATTCCTAATGTTGGAGGAGAACAGTCACCTGAACACCCACCTGAGCCTCCAGAACCATGATCAGCAAAAACATTTTCAGATAATGGAATAATTAATAGAACAAGTAAAGAAAAAATGATAATTTTTTTGTTCATTTTAATCCTCAACTAGCCAAATTGCTCCACGGTAAATTTTATCGTAGTATTTTTTCTCGTCAAAGTTTTGTCGTACTGGTTCACTCCATGTAATTTCTGCAAATTTTTCTTGTGCTATTGCAATTTGAGGTCCATATTTATCATTAAAGATGCAATGATGTCTATTTCGTTCACCTATTTCGAAGCACTGTTTCTCCTCATTCCAAGAATCATTCCATGGCATTGGTACGTATGTCAAGCTGTTTGGGTCTTCAAACTTTTGGAAGACAGGTTTGTATTCTGTAATCAAGCTGAAGGTTTGTTGTGCTAGTCTTCCTTCGTAGCTAACTAATATCTCAAATGGAGATGGTTCAATAGTCTCAGGTTCTGGAATCTCAAGTGGTTCAAATGGTCTGAGCAATGTTGCATCACGATCCTTGAGTGGTAATGGCAAATCAGATCCCATGCAGGAGTTTGATTCGAATTCTACCAAGTGGTGGATGAATCTCTTTTTGTTCTTTGTATCGTGCAATCCTACAAAGACCTTTTCAAGATCTGTTGGGAATCTAGCATCAAATACAGAATATTCGTATTTTTCATTAGGATCCTCTATGTATTTTTGATATGAAACCTCATCTGAAACATTAATTGCCCATTTTTGGAAGTCTTTGAAAGATAACTGAACGCGTAAATCTCTGTCTTTTTGGTTATATGTTACAATTCGCATAATTCCCTCTAGCTCTTCACTACATGCATTGTACATAACCACATTTGGTCCAAGAATAGCACTTCTACTTCCACCTCCACCAGAACCGCTTCCTCCAGAGCTGCTTCCACTAGATCCTCCACCAAATCCTGAGGTAGCAAAGAATGTGGCTACTTCTGGATCATTGTTGAATATAATTTGTCCTCTAATTGCACCTTCAGGATATCCTACAGTATGGACTTGGAAATACAAATCATCAGTGCTAAGAGCTGACAACATGCTAGAAAGTGATTTAGTGTCATTATTATCCCAAATTCCTGAAATTGTTCCAGATGTTGCATTAAACGTCATATCATTTTCTGGTTCTGGTTCATCATTTCCATGATCATGACCACCATGTCCTGGACATAGATCTGCCTGTTC
>JBMSGE010000129.1:0-2380 GCA_049414205.1 Nitrosopumilaceae archaeon | reverse complement strand
ATGGCTTTTTCATAAAATATTGATTTTATCTTGACTCCTTGGGATAATTTCTCATGAATTGGCTTTGTAAAGTCATCAAAGTATGGTACATCATACAAAATATTGTAAATATACTCTTCAGAATTTTCGTAAATATTTTTCCAATACTCAAAGACATCAACATAACTTTGCAGTTTTTTGCACTCGTACAACTCTCCAAACCTTGAGACAAATTTGTGTGGAAGTGAGTTTATTGGATGCTCCAAGAAATATTTTTTATTCTCAATTACAAAGGCAAGGTTTGGAATCAGACCAAGAACCATTTGCCCAAGTGTGGTTAGCTCAAAATTTCCCTTTAGATTTTTCATGATAAATCCTGATTTTTCTAGTCTATCCAGATTCCTGTGGACCTCAGGAGTAGTAGCCTCTAGTTCCTTTGCAAGTTCTGATAAGCGGTACTCTTTTTGGCTCAATAGTTGGATTATCTTTAATCTCTGCTCACTTGAAACTTCAAGGAAATATTTTGCATAATCTTCCAGATTATGGTTCATGGTATGATGTTATTATGCTGATACTAATCTATTTTTGTAATTGTTTGACACCGTACAATCCATTGTTAGCTAATCAGCTAACTTTTTGCCAGAATTTTTAGTAGAAGGTTATATCAAAAAATTGCCATAGTAAAGTATGCAAAACTTGGAAAAAATCACATGCAACACCTGTGAGCAAAAATCTGCCTATCTATTATGGGATGATCGCTACAATGGATACAGAGGAGTCTGTCACCAGTGTGAGGGAAATTGGCCAGAGTCATGATGACCAAAAATGGGCAGATAATTCAGAGTTATTTTGAGGAAGTGTCTCAAAGCCTACTTGAGGGATTCTCTGGGATATCTGACTGAAAATCTCATATTTGCATAAAGTATATCCATCATAATTTTCATCCTCTAGTGTGCTAGAGCTTGAACTATTAACAGTTCTTGGAAGTCTTGGGACTGCCATTGCAACTATAGTTTTAGTAATTTTGTTATGGAAGACAATTCAGCAGTTTGAGACTACTGCCAAACTAAGTACGGTTCAGATGGAGTTTAGATTCCGTCCATGGATTGGTCCAGTTAATAGCATCAAACCAATGGGGGAGGCCAATGGTAAAAATCAGTTTGATGTGGCAATGAAAAACTATGGAGAGTTGCCAGCTACTGAGCTTGTTGCCTCATTTAAGATGGATACAAAGATGTTAACCAAAGAGTCCTTAAAGTCCGGAGATAGTGAGACATTCAACTTGGGTCCGATGCTGCCAAACATGGAAAAGCATTACTGGTTTTTTATTGACTGTGATTTAATTGAGAAAGCCAAAAACGGAGAAATTACAATTTTTATCGCACTATACTTTGAGTATCCGACCAACCAGGAAAAAAGTGGGTATGGTATGATTAGTGAGTATAATCCAAAGATGAATGGGTTTATGCACAAAGACATGTGGGTTGAGATGGGCAAAAAGACTCCAAAGAATTAATCTACCAGTCAAACTTGTATGCATCAAATGCCTTGAGATTTTTTCCTTCCCACTTTATTCGAGTTACATCTTTTTCAAATTTCAGAGTTGCAGGTGGGTCTGCATTCCATTTGTATCCAAGCTCTGCGTCAACTTTGAGTGCCCTGTTTTTTATCTCCACTCCTGCTGGAATTGAAAAGTTGTAGGTAAAGGACTTGCAGTCAGTAGGTACTTTGTAGAAAAATGTTCGCTCTGGCTCTTCCCAATCATACTCTATTGTGATGAGTCTTTTTCTCTGTCTTGGCTTTATTGCTTTTTTTAGCCTTACACTAAACTCCTTGTGAGTTGGCTTGTTTTCAGAAAGGGCTAAAATTTCAGCCTCATTGCCTTCTTCATCGTACACTTTTACATTCATGTCTGAAAAGTCCTTTGGAGAGTCACCATCAAGATAGTAAAATATCTCATCACGTGGGGCATCAGAGACATTAATCAGATTCCAGGTCCACATGTGGCGTGCAAGCATTGTCTTGGGATCAGTCACATCCAGTTTGATGTCAATTGAATTGAACAAAAATGCAGTCTTTGATTTTAGTGTCTGCTCAAATGTCTCTGTTTTTTGAGTGATTTTCTTTGCCTTTGGTGTGGTCTTCTCACCAAATCCTTCACCGTAGATATTGAAAATGTTTAGCTGCTCGCCGTGCTTTATGGAATAGTCTCCAATAGGATGCATGATTTCTTTGTATTCAGGGGATAGTACTCTGACGTCTTCAGCATACCTTGAGGAGCAGAATATGTTCTGGTCTCCTGCCAAGTCCATGACACGTCTAGTTAGAATAATTCCTGGACCCCATACGTTGTCCTGTCCATTAAGATCCTTGATGATGTATACGGGTCCAATATCTATTC
>JBMSGE010000128.1:0-2382 GCA_049414205.1 Nitrosopumilaceae archaeon | reverse complement strand
TTTATAGAAATGGTTCAAGATAAACCAGTTACAGAAAAAGAATTAATAGACTTTTGTAAAGAAACCTTGGCAGGTTTTAAAGTACCTAAAAAAGTTATTTTCTGTGAATTACCAAAGACTTCAACAGGAAAAATTCAGAAATTTGAATTAAGAAAACAGTTTTAGGAAATTATTTGATATTTGATTTAGAAAATAAAAGTGTTCATGCATCAAATGCTGGACAAGAATTAGACCATAAAAAAGAAACTATAATTTTTCTTCATGGCAGTGGTCTTTCACATATAGTTTGGTCTTTAGTTGAGCAATTTTTTTCAAATAAAAATTTTAATGTTTTATCAATTGATCTACCGGGTCATGGTAATTCAGAAGGTCCTTGTCTTCATACTATTGAAGAGATTGCTGATTGGTTAGAAAAAGTATTTATTAAATTAAAACTGGAAAAAATTATTTTGGTTGGTCATTCTCAAGGATGTTTAGAAATGCTTGAGTACTCTAGCAAATACAAAAGTAGGTTAAAAAAGTTAGTTTTTATCGCTGGATCTCATAAAATGCCTGTTAATCAAGACTTAATAGACTTAGCCCAAAATGGAGACTCAGATGCGGTTAAACTAATGATGAAGTGGGGGTATGAGGGGTCGAAAAAATTTATAGGCGGCAATCCTATTAAAAGAATAATCCAATCTCCAAGAGATATCAGTGAAATATTAGGAATTGATCTTGTAGCTTGCAATAATTATTTGAACGGTGCAAATGCGGTAAAGACAATTGATTGTCCAGCAATGTTTATTCTTGGTGCTTTAGATAAAATGGTTAACATTGAAGTAGGAAAAAAGTTTGCAAATATGGTTGATAACCCAACAATCCATATAATTGAAGGATGTGGACACATGATTATGATTGAAAAAGCTTTTGAAATGCGTGAAAAAGTCTTTGAATTTTTACAAAAATGAAAAACTACTCTATAGCAAAATCTAGAAGACTTAGAAGCACACCTTATACTTCTAGAATAGAAAATCAGGGTGTCACTGCTTATACCGTTTATAATCATATGCTCTTGCCTGCTGCATTTGGATCTATCGCAGACTCTTATGAGCATCTAAAAAAAGATGTTCAAGTTTGGGATGTTGCAGCTGAACGACAAGTTGAAATTCAAGGAAAAGACTCTGCAAAACTTGTTCAATTAATGACTTGTAGAGATTTATCAAAATCAAAAATTGGTAGATGTTATTATTGCCCAATCATTGATGATGAAGGAAATTTAGTAAATGACCCTGTAGTTTTAAAGTTAGCAGAGGATAAATGGTGGATATCAATTGCCGATTCAGATGTTATTTTTTTCGCAAAAGGCTTAGCTTCAGGATACAACTTTGATGTTAAAATTGTTGAACCAATTGTTGATATAATAGCTGTTCAAGGACCAAAATCTTTTGATCTAATGGAAAAAGTATTTGGAAAAATAATTAAAGAATTAAAATTTTTTGGCTTTAGTTATTTTAATTTTGAAGGATCACAACATTTAATTGCAAGATCAGGGTGGTCTAAACAAGGGGGGTACGAAGTATATGTTCAAGACACACAATCAGGACAGAAATTGTATGACCACTTATTTGAAGTAGGAAAAGAATTCAATGTAAAACCAGGTTGTCCAAATTTAATTGAAAGAATTGAAAGTGGGTTGCTTTCGTATGGAAATGATTTTGATAATAATGACAATCCCTTGGAATGTGGTTTTGATCAATATGTTTCGTTAGAGAGTGAGGTTAATTTTTTAGGAAAAGAAAAACTTAAAAAAATTAAGTTAGATGGAATTAAAAAAAAACTAATGGGTGTTAAATTTGATGCTAAAGAAATTAGTTTATCAGGATCATTAAATCTGAAAGACGATAATGACAATATCATTGGGGAATTGAGATCTGCATGTTATTCCCCACATTTTGGAAAAGTTATTGGAATAGCTATGATGAAAAAACCACATTGGGAAGTATCTCAAAGAGTTAAAGCAGAGATAAACAGCAATATTTGCACTGGAATCGTTTGCGATTTGCCTTTCATTTAGTATAAACTTCAACAAAATCATGAATATAGCAATCGTTGGAGCCACGGGTAATGTTGGCAGAAAAATCTTAGAAGTTCTCGAAAGGAGAGAGCTTGCTATAGATAATTTATATTTATTAGCATCATCTAGAAGTGCTGGATCTAAAATTAATTTCAATGGAAAAGAACATGAGGTAATTAATCTTGAAACTTTTGACTTTTCGAAAGTAAAAATTACCTTTTTTGCAGCCGGAGGAAAAATTTCAGAAAATTTTGCTGAAATTGCTGCAAAACATTCTTTAGTAATTGATAATTCAAGTTTTTATAGAATGGATCCTGATGTTCCTT
>JBMSGE010000127.1:0-2383 GCA_049414205.1 Nitrosopumilaceae archaeon | reverse complement strand
TATCTGCTGGTGGACAATCTCTTCAGATGGCTAGAAAGATTGGAACTGTATTCAAACCAGTTTTGAATTTTCACATTATGATGAATTCAGTTGGTTATTTTGCTGGAATGACTCATGGGCTCTTACTTTCAGAACATTTGGATTCCATTTCAATGTCTTTGGCAATTACTATGACAGTGTTGATGGGTAGTGGAATTTTGTTGAAATATTCTTCTTCAAGGCATACAAAATTATTCAATAGATTGCTCCATGGGCAATTTGGTTTGGTAATTTTACTAGTGGTATTGATAGCATTACACGTAATTACTGCTGATGATTAAAATTAAAAAAAGACCATTATATTTAGGGAAATTTTAGAAAGTGCAAATGAGTTTTAGTTACACTGTAAAAACAAACAAGACTATTGAACAAACAATTCAGGATATTACATCCAAACTCTCAGAAATAAAATTTGGAGTACTTGGAACTTTGGATTTTAAAGAGATTTTTGCCAAAAAAGGTGTTGAGTACCCTCATCAATACAAATTGTTAGAAGTTTGTAACCCACAGGCTGCAAAACAAGCCCTAGATTCGGATCCTAATATTGGATTATTGTTACCATGTACTATTGCTGTGTATGAGAAGGATGGAGAAAACCACATAAGCCTCGCCAAGCCAACATCTTTGCTTTCTGTATCCTCGAACCAAGATTTACAGTCAATGGGAAAAGAAATTGAAGAAAAACTAATTCAAGTGATTGAACAGATAAAATAACCTCATTTCTGTAAGGTCTACCAAGCATTCATTCAACTAAACGAAATGATGTGAATCAGGGGTTTATTGTTACAGTCTCTTAATTTTAAGAAAATTAATTTCCAAGTCATGGATTTCCAGGTACTGAAATCCAAAAAGGAGCATTACCAGGTGATATTCTTTCCATAATTTGAAGACTTTCCGTATCTATGACTACAATTTCGTTTGTTTGGGTAACTCCCACATACAATTTTTTGGAGTGAAAGTCTGAGCGTAAACCATGTGGTCCTTGTCCAACTGTAACTTGGTCAATTACTTCCAGTGATGTTGCATCAATAACACTTACCTTGTCCTCCCCTATTCCTGATACAAAGACTCTGTCTCCAAATGGAGGAATATCTATTCCGTGATGTCCTGCAGTTACTGGTATTCTCTTTACCAATTCTTTAGTGTCCAAATCAATTACAGTAACATCATTTGTGCCAATGTTTGTAACAAATAGCCTTTGCCCATCTGGCGTAATATCCAAATTATGTGGAAGATTTCCTATGGGGATGGTATCTATTTTCTCCAACTCTGCCACATCGACTATTGCAATTTTGTCTTCTCCCTGCAGAGTTACATATGCTGTCAAACCGTTTGGATGAAACACAATGTTGTGAGGAATTTTACCAACCTCTATTGTTTTGATTATTTGCAAACTTGTCATATCAATCACGCTTACTGTTCCAGAGTTCTCATTTGCAACAAAGGCAATTTTTCCATCATGGTTGATTTTTACCCCCTTTGGTGTTTTGCCCACATCTATTGAGGTAATTTTATCGCCTGTCATCAAATCAAATGCATGAACTGTATCAGACTCACTGCTTGAGGCCAACAATACTCCTCCATCAAGTGAGGTTGCAAGATATGTCATTTTTGGACCTGCCGACCATTTCTGATTTGATAAAATTTCTGAAACACTGTCATCACCTTGAAGGGTCGCCATTACTTGTTGCAATTTTGATTCCTCAATTATTTTTGGAAATGGATCATAGCTTAGGGCCCAACCCAAACCAATCAGTCTGTGTGAACTTTCCAATTTTACACAAGCTGGATTTTGGTTGGATGTTTTAAAAATTAACGAGTACTCTGGCTTGCATTGAATGTTAAATGGTTGAACTCCTTCAGCGAGTTGTTTTTTTGGTGGAGGGATGTCTTTTCCAGAATCAATCACTGTAATTGTTCTTTCTACCCAGGGATGAAGAGTGCAAAAGTATGGAAACTCTCCGGCCTCAGAGAATGTGTAAGACCAAGATTCTCCTGGGTTGATATTTCCGCTATCAAAACCTCCATCTGGAATTCCTTCTGTTGTTCCTCTTAGATATTGAGAATATGGTATGCCGTTTCCACTTGTAACGGTATGTTGGGCTTTGTCTTCATTAGTCCAGGTTACAACATCGCCGACATTAACTGAATGGCTTCTGGGAACATACCAGTCAATAACCGTTCTCATACCTGGCTTGTGATCATCTATTGGTATGGGAATTGCAATGTGCGAGGCCCATGCTTGCTCGTAAACTAAAACCGACAAAACAGCTATTGCAAGAAGAACTAACAGTTTCAATGGTTTTTTGATCTGAATTTCAACAAATAAAGTTTGACCTATGTG
>JBMSGE010000126.1:0-2420 GCA_049414205.1 Nitrosopumilaceae archaeon | reverse complement strand
ATGGGTTCAGACAAATGTTCCAGATGCATGCCAAAAGAATCCCAAGGTCATGACCACGGTTCATGTGGATGTGGACATAGCCACTAATTCTCTTTTTTAATTTCGTCAGAACACTTTTGTAGGCATAATTTTGAGTTTATTCATTGGTTTGCACGCCAACAACCAGAAAGGTACTTGACTGAAAAGTTGAGCCTTTCTGGGTCTTACATCTTATCAGGCGCAGTTATCCCTAAAAGTTCCAGACTACGTTCAACTGTTAACTTGAAAGAATTTACCAGACACAAACGTGACTTTTCCAGATTTTCATCCCCTATGTCTAAAACCTTGACATGTTCATAAAAGGAATTGAAGGCAACTGCCAAGTCATGGCAATATCTTGCAATTACCTTTGGAGACAGATTCTTTGCAGCATCCCTTACTTGCATATCAAATAGACCAATCAGTTTTACGAGGTTTAACTCGTTTGGATCCTGTAACAAAGAAAAATCAACATCAATAGATGGAGTTTTCCCAGATTTTTCAATTATTCGAGCAGCTCTTGCATGAGTATATTGTATGTATGGTGAAGTATCACCTTCCAAGCTCAAAGATTTTGTTAAATCAAATGCAATTATTTTGTCTAGGTCTTGTTTTATCATTTCATAACGAAGGGTTCCAACTGATATTTGATGCGCGATATTCTGAATATCAGGTTCACTCATTTCAGGATGTCGTTTACTAGTCTCTTCAATAGTTTTTTTCTTCAACAACTCATAAACAGAATCAGCGTTAACGTAAAGCCCCTTCCTTCCAGACATTTGAGCTTGCTTTCCTGCAGTATCAAGCCCCAATATACTTGCAGTCTCTGGACTCAAAGTAACTGATTCATATCCCATGTGGACATATGCATCAGATGATGACTTGAATTTAGCCATCAAAGTGGTAATTATTTTTTGCAATCTTGCCTGACGAGAATCAATTACTGTGATTACCTTGTCTCCTGAAAAATTTTGTTTTGAATCATCTGAATCATCAAGTGTTGTTTGCCAAAGTATTCGCGAGTTGTTTTGTGATTTTTGATATTTTTTGTAGTTAAATGGATCTTCTAGCAAACCAAGTTTCCATGCAGCATATGGAATGTCTTTTGCAATGTAGGTTGCAGTACCATTGCTTCTCACTATTACTTTGTCTTCCTCTTTTCCCTCACCACGAATAACCCAGCAACCTGAGTTTTTCCCTTCATCTTCAAATTCAACTAGTTTCATCTCCTTGAGTTTCTCAAAGATTTTACTCCACAAGCCAGAACGAATGATTTGAGATTCATAGTTTAGGCAATCATAAGTCACTCCTAAATTCCAGCATGTTTCAAGTTGATTTTCCAATACTCTGCCGGTGATTCTGTCTGCGAATTGGGCAGTTTCTGAATCCCCGTCTTCAAGTTCTTTGAGAATGTTTTTTCTTATTTCTTCAAGGCTTGAATCCTGTTCATATTTTTCAGTGGTCTTTACATAAACATCGTCTCCACAATAATGATCGAATTTTTTGCCTTCGGATGGTTCTTGAGAAAAACCAAGGTGCCTAAATCCTACCAAGATGTCAGCTACTTGAAGCCCAGAATCATCAACATAGTTTAGCACATTGACGTTATAGTTTGCCTTGTCGAGTATTCTAGAAATGACATCTCCAACTATAATATTTCGAACATGGCCAATGTGGAGTGCTTTGTTTGGATTAACACTGGTATGCTCTACAACTATTGTAGAGTTTTCACCCAAATCAACAGAACCAAACTCATCTAGATTCGATTCAGATAGAATCAGTTGATTCAGTTTTTTCCAATCAGCAAAAAAGTTAAGATAACCAGAAGGATGTGACTCTACTTTTGAAACAAGTGTGTGATTTAGCTGAGAATATTTTTCAGATAAAGTAATTGAAATTTCTTGTGGGCTTTTCTTCAGAGGTTTAGCAAGTAGAAACGAAATGTTGGAGCTGACATCTCCAAATCCTGGTTTTGCAGGCTCAACTGTAAATGGAATTTCAGATACATCGAGTTCATCCAATATTTTATGTAAATTATTTTCGATTTCATCAATTATCGATTTGAATGTCAACTTATACACCTGATATTTGTGGAGCTAATTTATCTAATGCCTCAATCACACCGTCTCCTGCATGGGCCGATACTGTCATTGTTGCATGAGATTTTACTTCGGCTGAAGAGTTGCCCAAGGCAATACTAGTCGAAGCTGTTTTGAATAAAGGGATATCTGTGGCACTGTCACCGATTGCAATTACATCATCTTTAGAAATTGAAAGTTTTTTCATGATTTTCTCAAACCCTGCACCTTTATCAATTCCACTAGAATTGATATGGAATGCATATTGGCTATCAGATAAAACAACGTCAAGATTCTCTTTATTCATTAGATTTCTAGCTAGAT
>JBMSGE010000125.1:0-2504 GCA_049414205.1 Nitrosopumilaceae archaeon | reverse complement strand
TTAAATTATTAATTCTCTCAACAATTACTGGAACAGATATTCCATCAGGACCAATTGCACTTCCTCCAAATTTGGCTACAACTAATTTTGACATGTTATAGTATCAAAACAAAATTGCCATCTATTAATGGTTTGATGAATTTAGCAAATTTTTGATAATATCTGATGCCTTTTGAGCCCCTCCCATATCATGGGGGTTTCTTTTCTCTTCTAGCTTCTGTAAGATTAATTCATACAAACGCTCAATGTCTTCAAAGACAAATCCTTCGTCTTTTGCATTGTCTTCTTGTTCAAAATGTCCCTTTATGGGAATAAAAATAGCTGGTGTCCCGTATTGCTTTGCCTCGTCAATTGTTGATTTTCCCGCCAAAGAAACTAGAACATCTGCTGCATAAATTATTTCATGAAGATTATTTACAAATCCTAAATTTTTAATTTTTTCAAATTTTTTACTCAAGGAAGGCCCTGATACTATAACAATTTCAAATTCTGATAATTTTGGTAAAATTTCTAAAATTTTTTCTATTAAAAATAATCCTGCATCAGTTCCGCCAATTGCCACAACTATTGTTTTTTTATTAAACGAAAATTCCTCTCGTAGCTGCTCTCTTGACTGTTTTGTCTCTCGTACAATTGGCCCTACACGTCTAATGTTATCCTCGTCTTTTCCATTTTCTGGGATAATCACATAATCACATTTTTTTATAATTTCTTGCATTGATTTATTCATCTTTTTTTCAATGATGGATGCAAATCCTTTAGTAAATTTAGTTTCTAAAATATCGGTGATTAGCACCGTTGGAATTTTTTTTTCTTGAGCAATAGTTAGAGATGCAAAATCCTCATCACTTACTACTAACTTTGGATTATCATTTTCAATAATTTTTTTTGATATGTTTTTACAATTCTTGTAATATTGAAAATAACTCCATAACCACTTTGCTGAATTTTTCAGAGAACCGTCCTCAACAATGAATTGAGGAGGAGTATAAACATCCTCAACTCTCCAGTTCAAGTTTTTTAGAATTCTAGCAGCACCACTACCTGTTATAAAATTAGTAGAAATATTTTCAAAATTGTTTGCTACGGCAATATCTCTAGTCACATGTCCCAAACCAATAGGACTTGAAAAAAAATCTAAATCAATCATACATCTATTCAAAATTGATTGAATTTTTAGATTTTCAAGTGTCTCAAAGTTTAAATGGTTTTTAGCAAGGTAGGTTTCTGGGCTCGTAGTCCAGGTCGGTTATGACGTCGCCCTTACACGGCGAAGATCCGGGGTTCAAATCCCCGCGGGCCCATTTTTGTTCCCAATTTAGTCACTGGATCCAAATAAATTCGAAGCATGTCAGATATCTAAAATTAAATTTCAAGAATTCCATTCCTAATTGTGAAGCAAAGCATCCTTTTAGCCGCAGTACTGATTGGAGCAGGTTCTGTTTTTGCAATTAGTTATGGTGTAATCCCTATTCAAATCCAGGATGAAGATAAAATCCTGGAAATTGAACAGCAGGTACACCACTATACAAACTTGGAAAGGGAAAAGCATGGGTTACTTCCTCTTGATTACAACAAAGAATTGTCTACTATAGCAAAGCTTCACAGTAAAGATATGCTTCAACGGGATTTTTTTGGTCATGCAGATCCAAATGGATGTGAGGCTGATTGCAGATATCAAAGATTCAATTATTCTTGTGATTCTCCAACTGGCGTAATTGCAGGGGAAAATCTTCACTGGTGGCAGTATTCGGACAATATTTTTTGGCAAAGTCCAGAACAGATAGGGCAAGAAACAGTTGCTAGCTGGATGGAAAGTTTAGGACATCGGGAGAACATTCTGTCTCCTCTTTATAGAAATGAGGGAATTGGAGTTGTAATTACACTTCAGGAATCATTTATCACTCAAAATTTTTGTTAAAATCTAAAAAATTAGCCTCAACAATAGTTATTATCGGGATTAGAAAAAATTCTGATATGGGATTCAAAAAAGGTATTCACAAATGTGTAGAGTGTGAGAAGAAAATCAAAGATAATCCAGATGATACAGGAATGTGTAGTAAATGCGGTGCAGCAGAAACTCGTCTTGAAAAAACAATATACAAAGAATTAATCGATGATGGAAATTTCCCATAATTAATAAAAAATGAGAAATAACTCTCTAAGCGATTACTAGATTTTAGAATCACAAATTATCCCAAAACAGTAGCTGAATCCCTAGGAGTCCACTGTCATTCTAATACTTTGAAACAAATGATTGAAATCAATTCTGACTTTTTATTATTCAAAATTACACAAAACCCCATGTCAAAAACAATAACTGCTATTCTTTTGACTTTTGCAATTGTTTCACTTCCCATGGCATTTGCAGATTCAGAAGAAAAGCTAGAATTTGGCTCAGAATTACAAGAGACATTAGGCCATTTTTGGGCACTTGAGTTAAACTTGGATGAAAACAATGCAGAGTTAGCTCTTGTTCATGCGGCACACCCAATTGCTGAACT
>JBMSGE010000124.1:0-2514 GCA_049414205.1 Nitrosopumilaceae archaeon | reverse complement strand
TTTGCGGCTACAGGTTTTTCAGCAGTCTTTGTCTCAGCAGGTTTAGATTCCTCAGGTTTTTTTTCGATTGTTTCTTTATCTGAATCCGAACTCATTATACAACCTTCCTAGCCTTCATCCTCTTGATTTTTTCTTGCAATAACATACAACCTTGAATAAGAGTTTCAGGTCTAGGTGGACAACCTGGAACATACACATCTACTGGTAAAACACCATCAATACCTGGAAGAACATTGTAGGAATCAAAATACAATCCTCCAGTAATGGCACAAGCTCCCATTGCAATTACATATTTTGGTTCTGGCATTTGATCATAAACTAAACGTAAACGAGGTGCCATCTTTCTTGTGATAGTTCCTTGAACTACAACTAGATCACATTGTCTTAGTGATCCGAATGCTTCGATGATACCAAATCGTTCAACGTCATATCTTGGACTGGATGCTGCTCCAAATTCAACACTGCAACAAGCTGTTTCAATGTGTACGGGCCATAGGGACCAAATTCTTCCCCAATTGATTGCATAGCCTAACGGCTTATCAATTGCTTTTTCTAAGATATCTCCGAGTTTTCCAACAAACACATTTGCATTTTGTGGAGTAACTAGATCTTTTATCAATTCAATCCCTCACAATAGTAAATTTGATTTGTATAAATAACTACCAAATATTCCGCCTCCCTGATTGCTGTAATGCAAAAGCCATTGCACCAAATATGATTGCTAGAAATCCAATTATCGGTAATGTTGCTTCTTTTGGAAGATACAAAATTGTACTTCCCCAAGCATAAAGGAAAATTGCAACAACATCAAATACGACAAACATTAGGATGTACGCATAATACTGCATCATAAAATGAGTTCGTCCTTCACCTGACGGAACTTGACCACATTCCATAGGCAAAAATTTTACAGGATTACTTCTTTTTCGGGGTGAAAGCATTCTGGAAATCACCAGTGCGGGTGCCATTGCAGCTACGGCAAAGCCAAACATCAATACCACGGTACTATAATTGCCCGCTAATTCCCCGACCAATTTAGCTTTGAACCCAAGTTTTTGTATAAAAAGGTATGCACATTTTTTTGATCAAAAAAATTTCCTCATTGGATTTTTGTAAACTACTTTATAGGATAACCACAAAAAGCGATCATGTCATTGAATATTGGAGATGTGGCCCCTAACTTTGAGCTTCCAGATACCGAACTAAAAATGCGGACTTTGGATGAATTTAAAGGGAAAAAAATAGTATTGTCATTTTTTGTTGCTGCAAGCTCTCCTGTATGTGAAAATGAGTTATGCACCTTTAGAGACTCTTGGGATGAGATGTCAAATCTTAACGCTCAAGTGATCGCAATAAGTAATGATGGTCCATTTGCAAACAAAGCATTTGCTGAAAAACATAACTTCAATTTTCCATTATTGGGAGATTATAACAGTAAGACAATTCGTGATTATGATGTGCTAATGAAAGATTTGTTACACATCAAAGATTACAATGCTGCAAAACGTTCTGTGTTTGTAATAGCAGAAGATGGGAAAATTGGGTACAAGTGGGTATCAGAAGATCCTCTGAAAGAACCAAACTACGACGAAATCAAAGAATTTCTAAAATAAGAAATTTTATTTCTTTTTATTCTATTTCGGCTATAACATCGCCTTTAGCTACACTGGCTCCATCTTTAATTTTGATAGATTTTATTGAGCCAGCTTTGTGAGCCTTTACTGCAACTTGCATTTTCATTGATTCTAAAGTACAAACAACGTCACCTTCACTTACAGCATCGCCATCTTGTACTGCTATTGATACAACCTTTCCTGGAATTTGGCTTTTTAATGCTAATTGGCCTACACCAGGTCCTGTTCCGCCAGAATTTTTGTAAACAATTTCATCAAAGTTTGTATGTTGATTTATGGTAACCGGAACATTATCTATTACCAAATTAATTTCATTAGTGCTATTTTCTAGATATTTTGCTTTGTGGTATTTTTGATCAAGCAAAAATTCAATTCCTTTTGCATCCATAGTTAGAATTTTGATTTGGTGATCATTGTCGTTGATTTTGATTATGTATTCATTGTTTCCAAGATTTTCAGTAATTTCCCCGACAAATGCATTTTCTATATCCTGAATTTTATAGTCCATTTTTCATCAATCCAGTTTATTCTTCCAAGTTGAATTGTCAGATGTAGAACTTTGTACACGGCTCTTGAAGTATTCAGAATGCATTATTGCTGCAGACAAAGCAGCATCGCTTTTTTCAATTTTTTCATTTTTCAAGTCCTCTTTTAATTTTTCAATCATATCATAACGCTTCAAGAAATCAGTTGAGAGTTCTCCATTTTTGTACTCTTCACTTTGTAGAATTGTCTTGTATAGAGGAATTGAGGTTTCTACTCCTTGGACATACATGTCATTTAATGCATTGAGCATCCTTGTTCTTGATTCTTCAAATGTCTGTCCCCATGTGCAAAGTTTAGCCATTAAAGAATCATAAAATGGAGAAACAGTACAACC
>JBMSGE010000123.1:0-2596 GCA_049414205.1 Nitrosopumilaceae archaeon | reverse complement strand
ATTCCATTGTATCGAAAATCTTTTCTGAGCATAATATAAAACTATGGAGAAATGACGCCTGAACCTAGTTTAGTATTTTGAGACTTCGGCAAATCGAGTAAAGGGTCCTTTTGAGTTTTTTATCTACTAAAGAGTCCATTTTTTGTCTGAGTACTCTTTTTGCCTGATCTCTTTCTGGACCATCGGGTAATGACAAGACGTTGTTTACCAATTCAGGGATTGATTCTCGAATCCATCCATCAAGCATTGAATAGACCTTGGGAGGTATCAAATCGCATCTATCTTGGTCTAAATCTATAATTTCTGCATAATTTTCATGTTCTACTCGATATACTAGAGCCAAAATAACATTGTCTGGGGTGGGGCGTTGCAAAATTTCTTTGGATCTATCTCCTGCCTTTCCTTGAGAGATTTTATTTTTCAAGCCAACTGGATTGACAATTACTCCGTTGACTCCTACCTTCCTTCCTTCAAGTCCGGTAACTACCCCAAAGATAAAGTCTTGATATTCTCCATTTTTTTTAGTGGAAAATACATGCATTCCTTCTTTTAGTTGAGGTTTTCTACCAAACACGATTAGTTTGGATTAGGTATTGTATTTAATGTATTATTTGTGAGATTTCAACGAAGTATGACCTCGTTTTTTTATTGTATCGAGGGTAAAGGAAAACAAAAGATTCTTCTGGGTAAATTCACCCTAATCTTGTTTTCCTACTTTCTGTCTAGTGGTTGACAGCTCCTCGCTACCTATAGGACGCATAGTTAAATTGTGATTATCTTTGATAAAATCCAACATTTTTGATGAATTTCTCAAAGTCCTGATTGTTTTGACTTTCACTGAATGCTATTGTTTTCATTTCCATAGAATCTATTTGTCTGTAATAGACATAACAAACAAGATGTGTTTTGAAAAGACATCTCCTGAGCACCCACAAAATACTCATCGCTAATTCTTAATATCGGAAAATAGCAGGCTCAACGTTGGATAAAAAAGAGATCCTAAAGGAGTTTTCCTCTGATCCTGACAAGTACTATAAGGTAGAATTATTTGAACAGCAAGGATTTGTCAGAAAATCATGCTCAAAATGTGGGCGATTCTTTTGGACTCTAAATGCTGAGAGGAATCTATGTCCCGATGATGGACTAGACACATATTCTTTCATAGGCGAGCCTCCAACTTCAAAGAGATTTGATTATACACAATCCTGGAAACAGGTAGAAGAGTTTTTTGTGAAAAACAACCATACATCAGTTTCAAGATATCCGGTTGTTTGCAGATGGCGTGATGACTTGTACTTTACAATTGCATCAGTTGTCGACTTTCAAAGAATAATGGGCTCAAAGGTTGTGTTTGAATTTCCAGCCAATCCTCTTGTTGTTCCACAGACATGTCTTCGTTTCAAAGATTTAGAAAATGTCGGTGTAACTGGAAGACATTTTTCTAGTTTCTGTATGATAGGCCAGCATTCAATACCAAATTCTGAGGGATACTGGAAAGACCAGTGTGTTGATTTGGACTATAGATTATTGACTGATCAATTTGGAATCAAAAAAGACGAGGTTGTGTTTGTTGAAGATGTATGGGCAGGCGGCGGTTCTTTTGGTCCGTCACTAGAATACTTTGTTAGGGGACTCGAGCTTGGAAACGCAGTGTTTACTGAATTTCAGGGAGAGCTTGGAAAGCACACAACACTTGATCAGCGAGTTATTGACATGGGTGCAGGTCTTGAGAGATTTGCATGGATTACAATGGGAACACCAACAGCTTATGATTGCTGCTTTGGTCCAATAAACCAGAAACTGTTTGAAAAAGTAGGAATCGATTCTGACTCTGAAATTTTACGCAAGTACTTTACAGAAATTGCAAAAGAGATTGATCATTACGATGATCTTAATGAAGTGAGGCGTCTTGCAATAAAGAATGCAGGAATAAGTGATGACCAGTTAAACAAAATGATAACACCGCTGGAAGGAATGTATCTAATTGCAGACCACTTGAGAACTTTGATTTTTGCCATTTCTGATGGAGCTTTACCAAGTAATGTAGGTGGAGGATATAATCTTAGAATGATGTTGCGCCGTATCAATGCAACAATTAGCAAATTGAATTTGAAATTAGACATTGATGACTTGATTGATACACATATTGATTATCTCAAAAATACCTATCCAGAACTTGATGATAAGAGAGAGGATGTCAAAGAAATTCTCAAACTTGAATCACAAAGATATGAAGATTCCAAAGTTCACATGAAGAAAAAGGCAGACAAGATAAAAGAAAAAGGAACTCCAACAGTAGATGAACTAATTACTTTTTACGAATCAGATGGCATTACACCAGAATATCTCAAAGAAGTTGATGCAATTACAGAGATTCCATCATCATTTTACTCCAAACTATCTGATTTGCATCAATCAGATAAGAAAAAGGCAATTGCAGAACTTCCTCTAGAAGGACTACCTGAAACTCAGACGTTATTCTATGAGGATGACCCAATGGACTTTGATGCCAAAGTGTTGAAGGTCTTCGATGACATGGTTGTGCTAGACAGGACTTCATTTTATGCACGTGGTGGAGGTCAAGAGCCAGACCATG
>JBMSGE010000122.1:0-2696 GCA_049414205.1 Nitrosopumilaceae archaeon | reverse complement strand
CTTTTTCAATTGCCTCATTCCCATAGTTGTTTTTTGAAATGTATGCATTTGTAATCACTAAATCAAATCCAATCTCTTTAATTTTTTTAGATGGTATTGTCTGCTTTACAGGATGAATTACAGGAACATAAGCTGGAGTCTCTATTACCCCATGATTGGTGTAAATTTTTCCTATTCGTCCAGCTAGATCTGTTTTTGAAATTTCAAACAAGTAACTAACTCCTAACAGAGGCGTTATTTAATCAATAAGCAAAAAATTCCTTCAAATCGTTTTTTTCTGAAAACACAGATAACCAATCTATCTGTTCAGAATCTATTTTCCCTTTTATCCCATCCATAACTATTTTTGTTGATTCCTCAACTGATTTCCCAGTAATATCCACTTGAATCGTTTTATTTGTTCCAAATTTAGTTATAGTGTCATATAGAATAACACCGAGAACTTCGCTTCCTATATTGTCTTTAATCTTTTCATTTGAATACTCTCGATTTTTATAAATTGGAATTAAATCGTATGGATTTTTTCTTAAAACAATTACTTTCTTTATTTGATCAGATGTTAAAACATAAGGTGCCAAATGTCCAACAATTATTGAAGGATACAAAATTTTTTCTTTAATTATTCTTTCTAATTTTTCTACATCGACTTCATTTGTTTCTGCCATTTTCTCAAACAATTCTCCTTCTTTGGCAATTTCATTAATGTCAAACACTGGCAGATTCAGCAATCTGCTAATTTCTTTTGTTATGGTATGTTTTCCAACCCCTGGACTTCCTGTTATTACAAAGGACATACACTAAAATCCAAATTAATTACATTAAACAATTTCTGCAATACTAATATGTACAATAAATTTTATGATGATATTGCAAATAGGTTTACTGGGAAAAGCAAATGTTGGAAAATCTACTTTTTTCTCAGCTGCCACAGAGACACCAGTAGCTACAGGTAACTTCCCATTCACCACAATTGAGCCAAACATTGGAGTAGCATATGTAAAAGCAGATTGTGCATGCAAACATTTTGGAATTCCACACGAAAATCCATTATGCGTAAACAAAATTCGATTTATCCCTGTTAAACTAATTGATGTAGCAGGTTTGGTGCCAGGGGCACATGAGGGAAAGGGTCTGGGAAATCAGTTCCTTGATGATGCCAGACAAGCAGAAGTATTAATTCATGTAGTTGACATTGCAGGGGCAACAGACATTCAAGGACAACCGGTTCCTATAGGAACTCATGATCCATTAGAGGATGTTGAATTTGTAAGAAATGAATTTGATCAATGGTTTGTAAACATCTTACAAAGAGATTGGGATAAGATTACCCGAGAAATTGATCAAAAACGTGCAAAACTCACAGATGGAATCACAAAAAGATTCACTGGTTTAGGAATTAAAGACTTTCAAGTTCAAGAATCTTTACAAAAATTAAATTTAATTTCAAAAAATCCAAAAGAATGGCAAGAAACTGATATTCACACTTTTGTAAAAGAATTACGAAAAAACACAAAGCCCATAATTATTGCTGCAAACAAAGCAGACTTGTGTCAGGATCTGGATGTAATAAAAAAAATCACTGACTCTTTTGTTGTTCCTTGTAGTGCTGAGACGGAATTATTGTTAAGAAAAGCAAGTAAAGCAGGAATAGTTAATTATTCTCCAGGCGAAGAAACGTTTTCAGTTGTTGATAACAAAGATATTTTACCGCAACAGAAAAAAGCTTTAGAAGTAGTAGAGGGAGTTTTTTCTAAAATCCATTCAACTGGCATACAAAAAATTCTAAATAATGCAGTATTTGATACCTTGAAATTTATTGTTGTTTATCCGGTGGAAGATGAAACCAAGCTAACTAACAAAGATGGCGATGTTTTACCTGATGCCAAGTTATTACCCGAAAATTCCAACGCAAAGGATTTAGCTGGTTTAATTCATGCCGATATTGCTAAAGGATTTTTACATGCAATAGATTGCAAAACTAAACAACGGATAGGTGCTGATCACAAATTAAAAAATGGTGATGTAATCAAAATTGTATCAACATTAAGTAGGGGTTAATTTGTTAGGATTAGGAATCGAAAGTACTGCACACACATTTTCTTGTGCAGTAATTGAAAAAAAAGGAAAAAAAGGAGAAATACTTTCTGATGTCCGAAAAATCTATCGTCCTCCAGAAGGTGAGGGCATTCATCCACGTGAGGCATCTAGACACCACATTGAAAACAGCTCTTCGGTCTTATCGGATTGCCTTAAAGAGGCTAAAATTACCATAAAAGACCTAGATCTTATTTCATATGCAGCAGGACCTGGCCTAGGACCATGCCTTAGGGTAGGAGCTGTGGTGGCACGATCTTTAGCGTCTTATTACAAAATTCCAATTTATCCTGTAAATCATGCAATAGGTCACATTGAACTTGGAAAACTTTTGACTGGTGCAAAAAATCCTTTGGTCTTGTTGGTCTCTGGAGGACATACCATGTTACTTGCATTTCTAAATAAACAATGGAGAGTTTTTGGAGAAACATTAGATATTACTCTAGGTCAGCTTCTTGATCAATTTGGAAGATCAATAGGGTTTGCTTCTCCTTGTGGAAAAAATATTGAACAACTTGCACAAACATCATCCAAATACATTACACTTCCTTATTCAGTTAAAGGAAATGATGTTTCTTTTTCTGGATTACTATCTTCAACCA
>JBMSGE010000121.1:0-2893 GCA_049414205.1 Nitrosopumilaceae archaeon | reverse complement strand
ATTGAAATATGAAATTAAAATAAAATTATTGTAGATGTTATGATTTAGTCATAAATCATAAGATCTTTTTCTTCTAACAAGCTGTGAAGAAGGTTAACAGAACGATAAACATCTTTTTCTGTTTTACCACCAGTACAAACAAGTTTTCCTGAAGAGAAAACCAAAATCACGGTTTTTGGGTCAAGCATTCTGTGAATCAGTCCAGGGAATTGCTCTGGCTCATACATGCTTCTTGGCAGAGTTCTGGCTGCTTTTTCCAAATGCACCTTACCTCCAAGGTTGATAGATGATACAATGTTTTGGACTGTGACTTCAGCATTTTTCTTGATTTTGATTCCGCCTTTTTTGAGTTTTTGAACTACAGTGTTTACGGCTTTAACTGCCATTTCTTCAGACTTGGAACCAGTACAAACCATTTTTCCTGAAGTGAAAAGAAGAGTTGCAGTTTTTGGGCTTTTTAGTCTAAATACAGCTCCTGGAAATTGTTCTGGATGATATTCCACATCTGGAAATTTCTTGGTGATGTCATTGAGATCAAGTTTCTGATCAATGGTAGCAGATGCTACTACATTTACAATGTCTACTAGAGGTTTAGTTTGAGTCATGATTTTTCTTTAGAAAACTCATGTAATTTATAACAATCACTCCATTCTAGGCACAAATCAGGTATATTAAGCATAATTGGATAAATTTGGGGAATTTTAGAGATCTGCCTGTCCATCAAATTTAGGCATAAAAGCTAGAATCTTGCTGAATAGTCTCACTTGCCGCCAAATTCCCATGTTTGCGTATCAAAGCCAAAACCAATCCAACGGTTTCTAAGATTTTATTTGCCGATTCAAGTAATTGCTGAGGAGAGATATCACCATACAGTTTTCTAATAATAGATACTGCTTTCATTGTTTTAAGATTTGGAGAAATCATAACTGAGACATGAGGTAACGCTTTTGTTACAATGTCAAACTCGTTCATAAAATCATTATGAAAATTATTTTTCATAAAAGCCTGTTTTACATCATCGCCAAGGGTCATGTGCAAAAACAATTCAGTAGTTTGAGTTCCTTTAAGGTGTGCAATCCCAACCCCTAATTTTGAGCCATTAAATTTTTCACAAATTAAAATCCAATCCAATTGAGGGTTTGCTGGAAGTATTTTTGAGGAAATACCGTTATCATCTAAAATTTTTCGTACTTCTTCTAAAGTAGGCATATCTACAGGCATTGTTGTGTAAATTTAAGATTTTTGATACATTATCAGGAGATTTTTTAATTCCGTTAAATACCATCCCTAAAATATAAGAGAAAAATAATCAAATCAATTGTCCTTTAACAAAAAACCTTTTAGAAAATTTAGACCCAGAACAAAACCAATAACAACAGAACAAAAAATCAAAAGTTTTGTTTTACGTAATTCAAAAAATGGGTATTTTACCAAAGTATCTACATTATCGTATAAATTTGAAATATCTCAGGACAGAGCCTGGGGGATAGTTGGAGAGTTGTTAGACGAAGGTCTTATCGAATCAACACATGATGAAAGAACTGGCGACATGAAACTCTGTGAAACTGGAAAGACCTACAATATTGCAAATCTAGAACAGAAAAGAAAAAGAGAGAAATCAAAAGAATTCAAAAAAACCAAAAAAGAAAGCAAGTCTAAAAATAAAAAAATCGAGCCTAAAAAGGAAAAAAAATAGACTTAAAGTTGCAAAAATACTCTCCCACACTTTAAGAAAAATTATCAAGGTTTTAGAAAGTCTTATTTTTAGAAATATTTGGAAAAACACATGATACAATTAACAAAAGACGATAAAATAGAGATTAACAGAATTTTAGAATCAGTCAAGGGAAGAATCGATGAGCAGTTATGTAAATTGATAATGGATTTGGTATTTCAAAATAAGGTTAGAATAAAAAAAGAAGACAAGTATCTATATTCTGCAAATGAAAATCGAATTCCAGATTCTTCAATAGAAGCTTTCTCGCTGGGAGGTTTTTTTGGTCAGACATATCAGATTGCATTGGATTTAGCAAGAAAGATGGATCTAAAATTAGACGGGAATCAAAAGAGAGTTCTACGAGAGTTTACATTTTTCCTAGTTCTTTTTAAATTTGGAAAAGAACCTGCAAAAAATTAAGAATCTAAAATTACCACAAAGTGCCTTGTTTTTTTAATAGTGTTTTTGATTTGGAATCAGTTATTGTGTCTAGGGTAAGCTTGTCATATTTTGTGTCGGTAAATTCAGTTTCATTTAATGTAGCTCCAGTCAAATCTGTGTTTTTCAGATAAGTTCCGCTTAAATCTGAGCCATTTAGATTGCTGCTTTTTAAATCACAATTAAATAAATCGGCCCCTCGCAAATCAGCACCTCTAAGGTCTGCACCATACATATCTGCATCCCATATTTTTGCCTCAGATAGATTGCAATTTCGCATGTCAGCTCCACGAAATTTTGTGTAAAACAAGATGGCTCCATGCAAATTAGCTTGGCTCAAATCAGTTCCACTTAGATCCGCGTTATGAATGTCAAACCCCTCAAGATTAACCCCACTCATAAAAGAGTTGGATAGGTTTTTCCCAACCAAGTTTTCATATTCAAAATTTACCTTCTTGAGATTTCTTTTTTTAAAGACATCTGGGATATCCATGTATAATTTACAATATCAAGTCTGGATAAAATATTATGCTCAGAGTCTTTTAGCTAAGGATGAATAATTTTTCAAAAATCTTGGTTTGTAAGGGTATTTTAGTATCAATAGAAAAAATATCTTGGTTTGACTGAAGAAAAATTACAGGGTTCTGGAGGCTACATCATAGCTGACATTACAGAAGAGCAAGCAAAAAAAGCAGATTTAGGAGTTGGGAAATTGTTTTTGGCACCAATAGGAAAACT
>JBMSGE010000120.1:0-2898 GCA_049414205.1 Nitrosopumilaceae archaeon | reverse complement strand
GGTGGGCAAATGGTGATATCGATGATACCTCCTTTGTTCAAGGAATCCAATATCTGATCAAAGAAGGAATTATGAAGATTCCACCAACTACCCAGGGTGCTGGAACTGGTGGAAATGAGATTCCCGACTGGATCAAAAATAATGCAGCCTGGTGGGCAGATGGCCAAATAGATGATACCTCCTTTGTTCAAGGAATCCAATATCTGATCAAAGAAGGAATTATGAAGATAGAGTCATAGATTTTTAAATAAATTCGGTGATACTATAGTAATGAAAGACATCAATGATATCATGCCAAAGATTCCAAACATGAGATGGGGGGCACTGATGAACAAAGCTCCTACAAATGAAAAAGTAGAAGAGATGAACAAAATTTTCCCATCAAATGGAAAGTGGCATACTGTATTTGAAGAAAAAGACATGGTAACTATTGATGGCAAACAAGTTTGGAAAAAAGATCCAAACAAGTGGACTTAATCTCTAAATTTATCAAACTTTACCTTACATTCTTTGTTCAAGTCACGAACTATCATAAAATAAGTAAAAACAAGAATTGCAATCGAAGCTACTCGTAACGGAATTTCAAAATTGGTCAAAACTGATGTGGCAACTCCTCCTACTGCTCCAAAAATTGAGATTAATGCTATTCCTATTCCACCACAACAAGCGCCAGCACCTGCACCAATAATTGAACCAAGCAGTCCTGTGCGAAGCTTCTTCGTACTTGCTTGAAGAAATCTAATTCTAAAAATTGACATACTTAGAACTAAACCTGTGAGAATACAGATAACTAGAATTGAAATAAAATTTAGAATATCATATTCTGCTACATAGAACAACAAATAAGGTTCAAAGAAAAGAAACTCTGAAACATAAATCAGTGGTAAGAATAATCCTGAAAAAATTAATGAAAACAATCCCAAATATCTAAAATTTGAAAAAACTATCTTTATGGCAAGTTCATGTTTTTCAATCGAAGATAATTCAGCTCATCTCCTTTATTACTGCCTCAAAAACCATTGGAGGTTGAGCCCCAACAATCTTCTCTATTACACCGTTAGGACTCACAACAAAAAATGTTGGCGTTCCTACAACTCCATGCGATAAAGCAATACTTCTGTTGTGATCAACTCTCAACCCTTGTTGATCCCAAAACAAACAAGAATCAAAAGCCTCCACATCTAATTCCAATTCATGTGCATACTTTACTAGAGAATCAAAATTTGCCCAACCATTTTGCACTCCCGAATGCTTTTCATTTAACAACGAATAATATTCAAAGTAATGGTCTTGCTCTTCAGCACAATATGTTGCCTCAGCTGCTGTAACAGAGTCATCTCCAAGCATAGGATAATCTAAAATTACAAACTTTGCAATTCCAGGTTGGATTAATTTTTCAATGAGAATTTTTTTTTCATGAATTAGCCACTTTGCACATTTTTCACATTGATGATCACTGAACATTATGATGGTATACAAAGCGTCTTTTGTGCCTTCAATAGGTCCAGCACTACTCAAATCAAATCCTCCTATGAATAATTTCCTGGATTCTTTTGTGTCTTTATCCAGGGAAATAATTCCATTTTCAACCAGATATTGAACTCCATTTAGAAAATCAATGTCTTTTATTTGTCCGGACACCCACCAGGCTGCATTGTTTTTAATCCAATCAGGAATTTTATCTGATTGCTCTGCATTTGCTGAAACTTTGCTAATCTTAATAATTTCTTCATTTAGCAAATATTCTATACCATTAAGAAAGTCCTTATCTTCAATTAATCCTTCAGACCACCAACCAGCTGTATTTTTTACCCATTCAGGAACTTGAGCATATGCATTTCCAACAGTAGACACAGAAAAAAAAATTAGTATTAAAAAAAATAAGACATTTTTTTTCATAGAAATTAGTTGCTGTATCTAATCTATAAAACACATCCTAATTCTTAATTTTGAAAATTATTTTGTTCCAAACCAACAACTTCAGAACTGGTAATACCCATTTGTTTTTTATAACATGTTTTTTTACTAATTCTAATGAAATTAACGACTTTCGCAGTACTATTTGCAGTAACACTAATGGTTTCTGGAACTATTTTTGGTTCTGTTTCAATTCAAGAAGTTGAAGCTGTAAAGGCAAAAGGAGTTGGGACTCAAAAGTATGGTTCCTCAACTGGAGTCTGTGGTGATAGACTTTGTTCTGAAATTGCTGGTGGACGAGAAGCTTGGGAACAACAACGAGCAGGAATCACACCAGTAGTACCAGATTATGGATTAGAGGCAAAAGATCTCATACCAGAAAAAGATTACAACATTAAACCTGGAACCCAGATGAGTTCTTGCAACTGTAGTGAAGATGGCACATGTAGCTGTGGTCCAGGTTGTACCTGCTCAATGGCAGATTGCAACTGTAGTGAAGATGGCACATGTACTTGTGGTGCAGGATGCAATTGTTCAGGAACAGGAATGCATAGTCAATGCCAATGTGGCCAAGATGGATGCAACTGTCCAGGATGCTCTTGTAGTGAAGATGGTACCTGTACATGCCATGGAGATGGACATCAGTGCTCTTGTGGAGGACATGATGGAATGAAAGGAACTTGTGCTTCTTGTGCAGGACCTTCCGGCCAAATGCATGGAATGTATGATGCTATTGATTCTCAAATGAAAACAGAATCTGACACAATTCAGTCTAAAACTGATCCTGGTCTTGGACATGAACAACATCAGTTAGCTGTTATTTTGCCACCCTCCGATAAAATGTACAAAGGAGTTTTGACTTATTCTGCATCTGAAAATGTTCAACTAGTTGCATTACATGGACCCTTAACAAACGAGGAAGTTATGGGACAAGCTACTTGGACTCCAGATGGAAAGACACACTTTGCACTAACACTTGTT
>JBMSGE010000119.1:0-2906 GCA_049414205.1 Nitrosopumilaceae archaeon | reverse complement strand
TCTTCTGCACCTGCTTCTTGAACAACTACTATTCCTTCCATCCATGGGTGAACCATGCAAAAGTAAGGAAAGGTACCTGCTGTTTCAAACTTGTGCTCGAAAGTTGTGCCTGCCATAAACAAACTACTATCAAATACACCAGATGGTCCATCTGCTGCACTTCCACCAGTAACGGTATGAGCTGCTGAGTCATCGTTTGTCCATGTGACAACTCCGCCAACATCTATTGTTACTTCATATGGAATGTAACATTCGTTTGTGGCCTCACATCCTGGAACTGAAGTACCTTGTGGAGTACTTACACTAGCAGTTGCATGATCTGCAAATGCAGGACTTGCAACCATTCCAGATGCGATAGCAAATAACACGAAGAATGAGCTTATAGCTATAGTCTTCATTACTATGGATACCCGTCGGGATACATAAAAACCTCTCTGGAATTTCCAAATTTTTAAACTAATTTTTCTTAAATTGATATAACTTTAGAATTCCAAATGCAGGAATTCCAGCATACATTCCTATATTCAATAAAATCAAAGATATTCCATAACCTAACATTTCTTGTTCAGAGTCAATACTTACGTGATTAAGTAAAGTCAATGAGGTGAGCAATGGGGTCAATGTTACTTTCATACTCTCTTTGAAAATTGGATTTTCTCTTTCATAGTCGGCAATTACAGGAGAAAATGAATAATAAAATTCGTTAAATGAATTCATAAATGATGTTCCTGACTCTGTTTGAAGAATTTTGTTGTCTCTAAGTTCTCGGAGTTGTTGAACTTGTGGTGCTAACTCTGAGCCATATGTTGCGGTTGCAATCAAACAACCTCCTCCATTATCACTTGAAGGCTCTGATGTCTCTGGTGGGATATCTGGTTGTGCACTGGCCTCTCCAACTTGAATTACAAATGAAACTTTTTCAAGTGGAATTGGTTGAAATAGTATCCCCTCAATTCCAAATTCAAAATTGTATGCTCCATCTTCTTCAAATTCATACTTTAAATTTTTTAGAGAACCTTCAGATGTGTGACTGAGTGGAGTTGGTCCCCAAAGAGTCTCTCCGTCTTTTGAAACTGTCAAACTCCAATCAATATGTTCTTGAATTTTTTGTGTTTGAGGATTGATAAAATCAGTTCTTATTGTTGTTAGTTCGCCAGGAGTGATCTCACCATATGATAGTTTGACATCCAGTGTTCCCTTATCGGTGGACATTGTTTGTTCATTCGACTGAGCAAATGCTGGGCTAAACAACAGAGGAATTAGTAATAAGCCAAATAGAAATTTCATACAGCACTTCCTTTACTTACCATAAATAAAAATTACACTCAAAATCAATCTAAAAAATTTATTTGAAAATACTATACCATCTTTAAATATGGAATTCTCACAAGATTAGTGTTGTCAATTAAGATTGCATTAATCATTGCTATTGCAGGAATTTTTACCATACCAGCTTTTACTTCTAGTGCCTTTGGTCATGGACTTGGAGGAGATCAAGCCGAACCACTTACTTTTGGTAATATGGAGGTGACGGTTCGTACAGAACTCACACCATCTGACATTACAGTTGGGGATATTGATGACGTCAACATGAAAATTCGTTTCTTTGACACACTAACAGATACAACTCTTGAAAAAGTAACTTACAGAGTTGAATTATGGCAAAGTGGTGAACTTTTAGCTAGAAATCTCTTTTATGACTTAGATGGAGAATTAAATATAAAAATTGAACCAAAAGAAGGTTGTAATGAAGCTGATTTATGGAGATGTACAATTTATGGAGGATCTGAACACGTTACTGCTCCAGGCGCTTTATTTGTCCAAGGTGAGGGAAGACCTTCAATGGAAGGACCAATTTTTGTAAAAGGTGGACTGTACAATATCAGAGTAGACATTGAAGGTGCAACAAGTCCAAAAACTGTCCTTGCAACTTTACTTAGTTATGATACTTTTGTTAGTGTTGCACAAGAACAAGACTTTCTAATTCAAACTGCAGAAGCTGATGAAATTCCTGTAGTTGTCAAGACTTACTATGATGAGGTAGATAACTTTGAATTTGATACTTCTGATAATTCAATTTACTTTGATATGCCCTTTGATTGGAGTCCAGATTATGTGGAATTGGTTCAAGTAGTTCATGAAGAAGTAAGAGTACCAAAAGACTTTGCACCCTATGCGGAGGGAAAACAATTCAAAGGATATGTTAATGGTGTAGAAATTGATCAAAGGGCTCTTCTAAATGATCCATACACCTATGAAGACACCAACATTGTCCATTTTCTAATTACAAATGCTGAACTCACAAAAATCAGTAATGCAATGACTGCAAATGATGATATGGATATCATGAAACTAAAACTAGTTCCACAAAACGAAGTTTCAAAAACATCTACTGAATTTTATCTGGTTGACACTGAAAACTTTGAACAAGTTCCAACAAATGTGAATATTTCATGGGATGGCCGATATGGTGCAGGGGATGAAATTCCATTTGAAATTACCTTCTTTGATGAAAATCAAAATCTCATAAAGGATGTCCATTATGCATACTTCCTATTTGATGAAAATAACCAAGAAATAACAAGAAATGAAGGAGATGATCCTCGCACTCCTGGAATTCTTTCAACTGAAGGAATCGATGTACCAAAAATTGCTATTGACTCTCAAGGAACTTACAGACTAGACATTCTTCTATATGGAACAGGTCTTGACTACGATCAAACATATGCTGGAGTTGGTTCAGCATTCATAGAAATCGGTCCTAGCCTTCCAAAAGATACCATTACTCCACCTAAACCAGATGTAACTCCCACAACTGCCATACCAGACTGGATCAAAAACAATGCAGGATGGTGGGCAAATGGTGATATCGATGATACCTCCTTTGTTCAAGGAATCCAATATCT
>JBMSGE010000118.1:0-2923 GCA_049414205.1 Nitrosopumilaceae archaeon | reverse complement strand
CTAAAACAGATCTTATGAACACTCCAAATCTTAATTTTCTAGAAAATTTGTGAGGGTTAGGCTTTTTCTCGAAAAATAATTTCAAATTTTTTTATTTTTTAAATGAGCCTTACAGGTAAGAGCATGTTCTGCTAGTTCCTGAGGAGTCTCAAATGTTGCAGGGCAGAACAAGCAGTGTGATATCATAGGAGATGTTTGATTTTGAGGATATAATCAAGAGGTTATTGTGAAAATCTGCAATATCCTTATGTTTGAATAATTGCTATAAGATTTGTGAATAAGAAAGGAGTGGAAAAAGAAGTGGAAAAAGCCATCAATGAGGCTCTAAAACACGAAGAAAATTTGCAACATGATGAAAATGAAAAGCCTGTGACATTTGTAAACAAAAAGCAAGTAAAATCAATAGAGCACGAAGACAATGTCTTGCATGATGAAAATGAAGATCCTAAGACATTTGCTGAAAATTTATGAATAGTATTTCATTACTTTCAAAAAATAATTTCAAAATGCAATGATTTTCCTTCTCTAAATTATGCCTACAACGGACCCGAAACAGTCGGCAAGAAAACACCAACTATTGTAGCCAATATCCAAATAACTACAGATACCACCAACGATTTCAAAAACCCTATTTTGTATAGTGACCCTAATGCAATAAGCCACACAATTCCAGCTGCAATTGCGGCTATCCAGCCTGTTTCAATCAGATGGTACGCTGCTGTGTAAACAATTGTGCCTATAAGGGCAGTTAGGATTGCTCGCCCTATACCCTTGTTTTCACCAAACAGTTTTGTCACAAAGAAAATAATCACGCCCGAGATTAGCAAGCCAAGTAAGAATACGATTATGGTGTTTAGTTCATTCATTTTTTTTCTGTGTCTATCATTAGTACTGGACAGGAGGTGTTCTCGACAATTTTTCGCGATACGCTTCCCAAAGACAAGAGACTCTTGATTCCCTTGAGTTTTTTTCTTTTTGCCATTACAACCAAATCAATTTTCTGGCTTTTTATGGACTTTAGAATCTCTTCGGCTGCCAACCCTGTTACAACCCTCTGGCTGGATTTTACATCTTGTTTTTGGCATATTTGAGCCCGTTTTGACATTTCGTGCTCCATCACCTCCTTCATGTCTTTTGTTATCTGTGCAAATTCTTTTTTGACTTTGGCTGCTTGAGAGGAGTGAAGTGACAGTACTGGGATGTGTGGAAAGTCCTCAATAACATTGAGTAAAATTATTTCTGCTGCCGATGATTTTGCAATATGAATTGCATGTTTGAGTGACAAATCTCCTGCAGAGGTACCTGCATGTGGAACCAGGATTTTTTTATACATAATTCTAATTGAATGAGATTATCCTATAATATCATGTCGTAGTTTTCAAGAGTTGTTTCACCCTTTCCTGAAAAACAGCCTCTAAGAACTAACGAATTGTGTCAAAGGCTTCTTTCAAAATGGTCTTAAGGCCAGTCAAATCTTGATCTAATTCCACTTGTATGATTTGAGGTTGCTCCTTACGACTCTTTTGAATCTTGATAATAACGGATTTTTCTTGAGGAGCAACATCTGCAAACCATCTAAAGGACATTGATTTTCCAAATACAATTCTGTGCATTCTAATGTCCTCGACTACATTTTCTCCCAGAGAAAAGCAGTATGTTCTAATCGAATCAAAGAGGGGTTGGACCGCAATTGGAATTTGTTTTTTAAAATCATCATAACTCCTTTTGTTTCCAAAAGATGCCATTTCCATACTATTATGGCATCTAATTGGGATTAAATCTGTATCCTAAATGTACGGGTTTTGTGCGAATGGCAAATCAGGAGATAATTATGAAAATATCAATTGTCAAAACCGATGGATCTCATGGCAGCACAAGGCTTGTTTCCCTTACTCCAACATTTGCAAGAACATGAAACGGCTTTTCCGCTTTCCAAGTCCTTGACAACTTTGTGGAAATACCCTTCTCGTTTTTGGGATTCTACCTCTATTGTTTCATATTTTCCTTGTTCCAATACCGTTTGATGATTTTTCCAATAGATTAACTTTCCAGAAATTTACCAGAAATTCAGCATGTCTGGATGTTGATTGCAAATTTGAGAAAATAACTAGGTAAATTAGAGCAAACCTTCTCCAACAACTATTGTTGAGGCAAAAGTGTTTCCGCCAGTTGTTTTGATTTTAATTTGCGCATCATGATTTACGCCTATATTGATTCCCAAGTCTAGTAAAATTGTAACCTCCTCTCCCGGTTGAATTACTGGGGAATTATCCTTACCTAGAATGTATTTTTTCCCTACATCGTGACCGTTGATGATTGTATATTCTCCAGGATGAGGTTTGTGTCCAACTCCGATGTTGTCCCATTTCCCGATTTTATTAACTTGAACAAAAGAATACTTGTCTCCAGCAAACATTAATTCAGATAGGGTTACTGGGGAGACTGAATGATTTTGTAGATAGATTGCAATTCTTTCATCGTAATTCTTTTTTCCATTTGCAACACCACAGCAGTTTTTAGATAAAATTTCATCACCATCATGCAAATTTAATTTTTCAGTGTCTCTTGCGTCATACCCTGTTATCTTTAGAAATTCAATTTGTGGTGTTCCACTAACTTGAGAAGATGCAAAAGATTCCTGAGAAAAAGAAAACACCATAACTCCTCCAACAACTGCTATAGCAATCAATAGTAGTGTTCCTACTACTGGGGCAACAGCTCTTCGTGAGGCAATCTTTGGTTTTACAAAAATTTGAGTATTTGCAGATTCTGGGTTTGATGTTTTCATTATTCCAGATATGGCAAAATAATACTTAAGGCCAATCTTATGTCATTTCGGATTTTTACAGGTTTTGACAAGTTTCGTACGTAAAATTTTAGATGTTATTTGCCTTTGTTACAGTTTTTAACAAAATATTGTTTT
>JBMSGE010000117.1:0-3013 GCA_049414205.1 Nitrosopumilaceae archaeon | reverse complement strand
ACCTTTCTTGTTGACTATATGATATGCTCTAAAATTAATTTATTATTTCAAAAGAATTTGCATGAAGAAAATTTTTCTTAGCTTATTTCTGATATTGATGTTATTTCCTATCTCTTCAAGCTTCTCTCAAAAATCTGACACTCTGTCTACTCTTTCTGTTGTATTGACTAGCGAGGCGCCATTTGTTTACCAAGATGATGAAGGGTACACAATAGTAGTGGGCAACGTTGAAAACAAAAACGAGATTACCTCAGTTACAAATGTCCAATTAGTGGTTAATTTCTATGATGAAACTGGATTTGAGCCACTAGAAACGGTTAGATCCAGTACGATTCTTGAAGTAATTCCCGAATCTGGAACTTCTCCATATATGATTAAATCAAGTTCTCCAAACCCAAACATCACTCAAGTATCTATTTTCCTTGAAGGATTTTCTCCATCTTCTTCAAAATCCCAGCAATTGGAAGTGGAATCCAGCAGTGTGGTCTTAGATGAAAAACTGAAAATATCTGGAGTTTTGACTAATGGTGGTTCTCCAATAACTAATACCACAGTACACATTGCATTTTATGATTCTTTTATTCCTCCCAGACTAGTAGGGGTCTCCACGATACCTATTGGCGATATTGCAGCCAATGAAAAAGTGGATTTTTACTTTAACGAAGAAATCGATAGCAGGGCAGTGAATTTTCAAATTTTTGCACAGTCTGATGTATTCTATTCTAACTTCATAAATGAAAATGTGCCTGAGCAATTAACACGACTAGTTACCATCTCTAATACATCTCTAAAAGATACCGAAGGTAATAGACTAGCCGAAATCAATGTTGGCTCTACAGTAAATATCCATAGCGATGTATGGGTTCAATTCTCATCGGATCCTACAACCAATGAAACTCCTTACAGATACTATGTTCAAGTAAAGGAATCCGGCGATAAACCATATGTGGAATTTCTAGGAAAGTTTGATGGACGATTTATTGGTACTGGCTCTCAATCAATAGCAATTGACTGGATTCCTGAGAACAGTGGGGTGTATTTCATAGAGACCTTTGTGTGGGATAGAAGTAATATCCCAATAGCCCAGAAAGGACCAATCGTCTTAATTGTTGTAAACTAGAAGGATCAAAAACCATTTCTAAAATTAAATCATAATTTGAAATTATTTTTTGGGAATTACTGGAGTTAGTTTTTCATGGTTAGAATATGGCAATGAGCTTTATGGTGAATTTGGTTAATAATGTCATCATGATGATTGGCCTCAATCATTGAAAGTTTAGGATAATCTACCACTAACAAATCAATTTTGTGCTCCTTTACGTAGTCAATAACCCAGTGAGCAATTGAATCTGTTAAAGCAAATTTTGTATTAATTTTTAGACCTTCTTTTAAGGCCAATCCTTTCCATTTCTTTAACTCATCTTTGATTTTCGTAATTTGTGTTTCTGTAATTTTTTTGTCTGATTTTGTTTCAAAAAAATAGAACTTTGGAGGAATCTTGTAAACACATTCAATGACAGATAAATCAGCGTCATGTTTTTTTGCTAACCCAAGTCCCATTTCAAAGGACTTTTTTGTGTGAGTAGGTGTAATTATCGCAACAGCTATTTTTTTGAACATTCTGTGTTTTTTACCTGAAATAGGTTATATGAATTTGTAAAGATTAACCGTAATTTCTGACTAATTTCCACTCAAATCATATCAAAAAACTAGTAGATTTATTTTCAAACAATTCTCATACCATTCATGACACAATTTGATTTGGTGGCAATGGGAGGAACATTCGATATTATCCATAAGGGACATCTAACTTTGCTATCAGGAGCATTTTCAATTTCTTCCAAAGTAATCATAGGATTGACAAGTGATGAGATGGCTACAAAAAAAGGAAAAAAACTTCAAAATAATTACCAAAAAAGACTGGAAACCCTAGAAAAAACCATCGAAAAAAATTTTCCGCACTCTCTATTTGAGATTAGTAAATTAGATAATGACTTTGGACCTGCAGTTTTGGAAAAAAATGTACAAGCACTAGTAGTAAGCGGTGAGACCTCTAACCAGGGAAAAGTTCTGAATGATTTGCGAGACCAAAAGAAACTTCCTCCAGTGGAGGTGGTTGTTATCCCCATGGTATTGGCAAAAGACGGACAAAGAATCTCTACTACAAGGATAAAAAATCATGAAATAGACCTAGAGGGAAACTTGTCATCATTTGACTAGAAGATTGTCTATCTTTGAGTCGTTATAATAAAACAAAATTTTCTGATTCTCCTCCATGCGTATCATTCCTAGCATGATGAAAAAATTTGATGACGATGTGTCAAATTTACAACAAGGACTACATCCTGAAAATCTTGCTTTTTGGTATGATAAAATAATTCGTGATACCATAGAAATGGCTCCACCCTGGTTGCAAGATAAAATCAAAGTAAATCAAGACCCAATTCTTCCAATGAAATTTAACCTTGATATTTCAAAAAGAGCAGTTCGATATTTCATGATTGTAGTGGATGAAAATTTAGATGATATGCCATACTCCACAAAACTCTATTTTCTTAAAGTACAAGAAATAATGAGTGCTGAAATGGACAAGTCTCTAGTTTAATTTGATTTAGGCACAAAACAAAGCTCTAACTATCTATATGCGATTGTTTCAACAAATATTGGCTCTTGGAATTCCATAAAGTAAGAACAGGCAAAAAAAAATTCGATGACAAACCACAAAACTATCGTAACGATAATCCTTCAAGATCCTTTAGAAACTCCCGAAGTGATAGAGAAAGTCAGTCTACAACAGTGACTTGTGCTGATTGTGGTAATGAATGTCAGGTTCCTTTCGTTCCGACAACTGACAAACCCGTCTACTGCAATGATTGCTTTAGACAAAACAAACCTCGAGATGATAGAGGTTCAAGATATTCCAGAGATGATAGAGGTTCAAGATATTCCAGAGATGATAGAGGTTCAGAAAGATTTTCTGCAAAATGTGATAATTGCGGTGATGATTGTGATC
>JBMSGE010000116.1:0-3074 GCA_049414205.1 Nitrosopumilaceae archaeon | reverse complement strand
TTCGGTCCTTGAAAACCATGATGTATTATAGCTGTTATTCTATTTTAAATGAAACCTAATTGTTAATGTTGAAAATCAATTCTAAAATCTTATTCTTCTTTTCTTTAAAATTATTTTTTGGGAAGGATGAAAATTAAGAATTTTTAGAATTTTTCTTTTCATCTTGTTTCTTACCTATCATTCTGAGAATCAACCAAAATCCAACAAATGCCAAAATAATTCCTGGTATAATTAAAAATGGCGAATGGGGTGCTTCTTCATCTTGATATCCAACAATCATTAAAACTAATCCAATTAAACTCACAACTATAATTGTAGTTTTATATTTTCTAGTACTTTCTATATCGTGATAGGTGGGAGTGGGGTTTAATGTCCAAGCAAACTTGTCTTTTTCTTTAAAATGACTATAGTAACCAGCAACACCTAAGGGAATAAACACCAACCACCAACTCAAAAATGCAAAAAATTTTGTTGATTCATCCCAATTTTGGCTTTCTTCCCAAGTTACACCAAAAAACAAGAGGTATCCTACACCGTAAATTCCTGCAATGATTCCCCACAGATAGGAACGTCTCATCAATTTTTCAAAATCAATTATGACTTTAAGCTCTTTCCAACAATTTCTAATGTGATAATAACGCTGATTATGGCGAATTTTTTAGGCATGAGAGGGGGGGACTTTTTATCAACAATCGATAAACTCGTTCACACTATTCCATAATCTTGCTGAAAAATCCCTAAAAATGAAAACATCCTGGAAAATCAAAAAAAAAAATTTACATCATAATATGAGTGGAAATCATTCCGATCAATTATTTTATCTAAATGTTGATTTAAAATTTGATTAAAGCATTAATTGAATGCTAATAGCTAACGTTACCAAAACAAACACGGTTGCTGCTACTTTTGTGTCATTCATAACGCTGCGAATTTTGATTACCATATAAGATTTTGTATCTTTTCTGTACCTAATCATTTCTAGTTCTCAATACTAGTCATCCTAACCTGAATTTTTTCTAAATACTTCTGTGGGGGGAATTTGATCCTCTGCTAGATTTACAATATTTTTGAAAAACTATATAATTATTACATAAAGTTAGGTTATTCTTAATGATAATAATCAAGAATCTATTGAAATACTAAAAATCCCTATACATAATTGAGGGGAATGTCATGGTAGTATCAAACGTGGAAAGCATATCGGAATTAACGCTAGATGAAATGCTGTCTACTAGCTTAACTGATACGCCATGTGTTTATCTCAATCAAGAAAGAGAAGTCTGGGTTGCAACTGAGATGTGTGTTCAATATCTAGAGTCATCCATTGATTCTATTGTAATTCGAAATGACGATCTTACTCCGGTGGGAATAGTTGGTGGCTATGACCTGCTTAACCATATCCGGAAAAACCCCACCCGTGAATTCCAATATGAAAACAAGGTCAAAGAGATAATGTTTGAAGATTTGCCCATAGTTGAGAAAGAAACACGATTCAAGGATTTGATGGAAAGATGGAAACAATCCAGAAGAGCTTTTGCAATAACTCCTAATTCATTCCAGGGTTATTCTCCAGTATCTGCAAGAAAAATGTTGGATGTGGGAATAAGGAGCAAATCAAATATCACCATCTCATCTATGCCCAAAAAAAGCATAGTGACTTTTAGTCTAGATGATTCTCTGGGCAAAATAATTGATTCAATGTTTGAAAATAATACAAGAAAACTAATGCTGGAATATTCTAATCAATTCATCAGTGATAGAATTATCTTAGAAGAAATATCTAAAATGCTTAAATTCCAACCTGAAGTTGACAATTTTTTGGATATTCCAGTAAGTCAAATTGAATTAGAACGAGTCAATGTTCTAAAAGAAGATGTCAATCTTAACCAACTCTCTCTAATGCTTTACAAAATGGATCATCCCTATGTAATCTACAAAGACATCTCCGTGAGCCCATGGGATATTTGTCTGACTCTTCTCTCCGAAGATGTAACTTCACGTTCTTCTGACTTGAAAAAGGCATGTCCACATTGTGGGGGAGATATTAGTTGGCTTGTCTAGAAACGTCTCTTGCAAATCGCACTATTAAGGAATTACTTCCAGAAACACTCACTTACTCTTTATGCATCCATATTGAAAAAGGGAAAGAAGTTTGGGTAGTTGCAGGAATGCTTGCACAGTACTTGGAATCGGCAACTGATTCGGTACTGGTAATGGATGAAGGAAAACCTGTGGGTACTATTGGGGGAAAAGAAATAATGGATAATCTACTAAAAAATCCCACATCTGGACTATTTTACGGCACAAAAGTTGAAGATATCATGGAGCCTAACCCCTTGATGATTACTGAGAATACCAAATATTCTGATTTGATGAATCACTGGAAAAAAAGAGGACGAGCTTTTGCTGTAATTGAAAATGAGTGGGGTCATTACTCTGCAATTTCTGCCAAAAAAGTACTTGAAATTGGAATGCATTGTAAAACAAATCTTTCAATTAGTGATTTGCCAAAAAAACCTCTGGTTACTTTCAAAAAAGATGATTCCATGGAGTCCATAATAAAATCCATGTTTGCAAACGGGACTAGGAAAATCCTTCTTGAAAATTCTAACAAATACATCAATGACAGAATAATCATTGAGACGATTACAGAAAAAATGGGACATCTCAAAAAAGTCGATTATTTCCTTAATGTGCCTGCCAATATTATAGATTTAGAGGAGGCACGTGTAATTTACGATGATTTGAAAATCAACGAGATATCTGCCATGATGTTTGATATGGAACATCCTTACGTGATTTACAAAGATTGGATGGTGACTCCATGGGATATTTGTAATGTTTTACTTGAAGAAGGAATAACAGATTATGTATATTAAAAAATTAAAATAAAAAAAATTGTTTTTGTTATTTTTTGAGGCTATCTCTTAGGACTTGATTAAGAACATTTGAAAAGCTAACTGAGCTTGTAGTGCTTTGAATCATTTTAGCTTGCAATTGTCTCATTTTTTTGTCCAAATCGCTGTCCAACATTATAGTTACGCGTTTGCTCATAGTATGAGCTTACGAATTTA
>JBMSGE010000115.1:0-3097 GCA_049414205.1 Nitrosopumilaceae archaeon | reverse complement strand
CCTTATTCAGTTAAAGGAAATGATGTTTCTTTTTCTGGATTACTATCTTCAACCAAATCTATTATCCAAGAAAATAAGGCAGATGCATGCTTTTCTCTTCAAGAAACTGCATTTGCAATGATCAGTGAAGCAGTAGAGAGAGCACTATCATTTACTGGAAAAAAAGAACTGATGATAGTAGGTGGTGTTGCTGCAAATCAAAGATTATCTGAAATGCTAAAAGACGTTTGTAAAAGACATGGAACCAAATTTTTTGTAGTTCCTCTAAAATTTGCAGGCGATTGTGGCAGTCAAATTTGTTGGACTGGTTTGCTAGAAAGCCAAGTTAAGAAAGGAGCTTCATTAAAAGATACATTTGTTACACAATCATGGAGACTTGATTCTGTTAAAGTTCTTTACTGAATTTTGTACTCTTGAATAGCGGATTCTATATTTTGTAGCCAATCTTTGGTGTTAAACACTCCAAATTTGAATGTCTTTTCTCCATCTTTGGTTTTTGCAGTAATGCAAACTTTTTTCATCAATATTCCTTCCTTCCATGTTTTCAAAATATCTCCTAACTCAACTTCAGCAATCGTATCTCCAAAATGTTTTGAAAAATCCATCATTCTAGCTCTAGTTTTATCAAAAGCCAATCTTTTATTGGTAAGAGTTAGAATTCCTGAGCCTAGCTTATCTTCATTACAATCTTCTTGTTTTAGTCGTTTTTCCCCTTCTTCCATCAATATTACCTGAAATCCGGGAAATTTGTATGTTTTTCAATAACTTCTAAATTATGAAAACAATTTTCTTGAATATAATGAAATTAATTAAAAAAGGTGCAGAAGCTGACATTTACGTCACTAACTGGAACAATTCTAAATCCATCTTAAAAATTAGAAAACCAAAAAACTATAGAAATCCTATCCTTGATAAAAATTTACGAAAACAACGAACAATCAAAGAATCTCAAACTATTATGGAAGTAAAGTCACACGGAATACCTGCACCACTGGTTTATTTTGTGAACTTAGAGAATTCATCTATAATGATGCAAAAAATTCCTGGACAACCTATTCATGATTTACCTGATTCCAAAATTATTGCTTTGTCAAAACAAATGGGACATCATGTAGGGCTATTACATAAAAACGGGATAATGCATGGAGATTTGACTACATCGAATTTTATTTTATTTCAAAATAAAGTATATGTAATTGATTTTGGTTTGTCTCAAAAAACAATCAAACCCGAAGACCATGCCGTAGATTTGAGGCTAATCAAAGAAATTCTCAACAGTGCCCATGCTAAAATAATGGAACAAGCTTGGAAAAATTTTCTGACAGGATACAAAAATGTAGTTGGCACTTCACGATATCTCAAAATTATAAAATTAGTATCAGAAATTGAAGGTAGGGGAAGATATGCCACAGTCGTTTGATCTTTTCTTTGCATCTTCAAATAACCACAAATTCAAAGAGGCAAAAAACATCCTAGAAGAATTCGGAATACATCTTGGCTTCTTCAGATGTAATTTAGAAGAAATTCAGTCTGATTCATTAAAAGAAATTGCTAAACACAAAGCAACCCAAGCATTTGAAAAATTGAAAAAACCTGTAATCGTTGAGGATGACGGTTTATTCATCGAATCACTAAACGGATTTCCTGGACCTTATTCCTCATATGTATTCAAAACTATAGGAAATAAAGGAATCTTGAATCTATTAAAACAAAAAAGAAGAGCAAATTTTGTTTCCATAATATCGTACCATGATAAAAATTTACAAAAATCTTTTGATTCAAAAGCTAATGGAACAATATCAAAAAAAATTATCGGAAAAGGTTGGGGATACGATCCAATTTTTATTCCTTCAAATTACAAAAAAACATTTGCACAATTAGAAAATAAAAATAAAGTTTCTCATAGATTCAAAGCTTTAAAAAAATTTGCTAGTTGGTATTTTGATAGCTAGAAATCCATCTATCTATATTTCTTTGATTATTTTGCAATATCACAATCCTTGATATGTAACTTTCATCCATCACTGAAAATATTTTACTTTGGTTTACTATCTCTTGACTAAATTTTTTAACTTCATCCATCTCTAACATGTTTTCATGCTCCAATCTGTTTGTAGAACGGCCTACATGCATGTAGGATTTGATTTCAACAAAATGGGGGCTAGATTCTTCTAACATCTTTGCAAATGCTGGAATCATTTCACTCTGATCATTATAATCTCTAATCAAAGTAATTCTGAGAACTGTTCTAGTATCAAGATCTTTTAGCATTCCAAGAGTTTTGTTCCATCTCTGCCATGAATCATCATACTTTGGCTTGTTTATCTTCAAAAAAGATTCATAGTCAGCAGCATTTGTTGATAAATACAATTGTGTAGGTAAAGCGTTTTCCTCTTGTAATTTTTGAATCATATCAGGTTCTTGGCCGTTTGTCACAAGAAAAATTGACTTTGTTGCTTCTAAGGATTTTAAATATTTGATTAATTCCGGAAGCTTTGGATACATTGTAGGCTCTCCTGATAAGGAAATTGCATAATGACTTGGTTTTAGCGATTCATCTAATCTCTGTCTATCACTTCTTGAATCACCATAGTGTCCCATGATCAATTTCTTACGTTCTTCCATTAACTTTGACATAATTTCTTGAGGCTCTGCTACATTTTCTGGTTCCATTTTCATTGAATCATAAAATTCCATAGGTCTCCAACAATACACACAACGATTTTCACAATACATTCCTGCAGGGGAAAACTCCATGCAACTATGAGTTGAAATTCCATAAAACTTGTGTTTGTAACAACTTCCTTCATGCTTGAAAGATTTTTTTGTCCAATGACAGAGGCCTACCGTTGAGTGATCGGATACTCCGTACTTTGCTTTTTTTAATTGCTGAGCAACTCTTGGCTTGATTTGAATAAGCTGATCTTCTTCAACTGTTTCTCCAGAACAACTCATGAGGTAAAATCACGTTTTGGTTTACTTAAATTGATCGAGTTTAGGGAATTTTTGATCTAATCTAATACCGATTTTATCGATTTTGGGAGTGAGGTTTAATAACTGGATCTTCGGGGTAAATTTGTAAGTTGAAACCAAAGTA
>JBMSGE010000114.1:0-3224 GCA_049414205.1 Nitrosopumilaceae archaeon | reverse complement strand
ACAAACTTGATGTCGCATGGAACATCTCCAGTGGTTTTCAGATATGCCTCTACTGCCTTGATTCTTGTGATTAACTCACCTTTGTCATCAGTTGCACCTCTTCCAAAAATTTTGTTTCCTTTTTTCTCTCCACTGAAGGGAGGAAAGTCCCACAAATCAAAAGGCTCAGCTGGTTGGACGTCATAATGATTGTAAAACATCAAAGTTTTAGAATTTTTTTTCTTTGATTTTATTTCACCGTATACAATTGGTGCAACGCCTTTTTTTAGCCTCAAAATTTCAGCAGAGATTCCAGATTTCTTTAACATTTTTTTTACTAGTTTTGCACATTCTTCTATTCCTTCATTTTTTGCCGAAACACTTGGTTGCCGAATCAATGTTTGCAAATCAGAAATCAAACCATTCATGTTTGCATCCACAAATTTGAGCGGTTTCATTTCAATCACACAATTTTATCAAATGGTTTCATAACATTTGAAATCTCATCTAGTAGATCCATTGATGTCATGTGAAGGCCTAGTTTCTTTTGAACTGCTTTTCCTGCAAGACCATTGATGAATGTTGCAGCTGCTGCAGACTCTAGAGCGTTGCGATTCTTTGCAAGCATTCCTGCCGTTAGTCCAGAAAGAACATCACCTGTTCCACCGACAGTCATTGCAGGTATTTTTTTTGTGTAAAGAAATGTCTTCTTACCATTAGAAATTACATCGGTTGCACCTTTCAATAAAACAGTAACACCGTGTTCTTTGGCTTTGCTTTCAACAAGGGTTATTCTCTCTTTTTTAGAATTTGGAGGAACAACTCCAAACAGCCTTTTGAATTCTCCAGCATGAGGGGTTACAACTACATTTTTGTCTGCTAACAAAGGGAGCACATCAGGAATTAGCGCACTTGCATCAAGAGATAATCTAACATCCCTGTCTAAAAGCGATTTTACTAAAAGTAGTAGGGAATTTTTTTCTTGAACAGCTAACCCCATTCCAATAGTGGCAGAATCCAAGTTTCTTGGAATAACTCCAAGGAGTTTTCTTACTGCACCTTTGGTTAGTTTTTGGTCGACTAGCGGAATGACAATCAGATTAGGTGAAATGGCACGTGTTGCTGAGACATTAATTTTTGGGACAGAGGTATACACTAGATCAGTTCCGCATCGAAGGGCAGCAATTGAGGACAGAATTGGAGCACCGTGATAGATGTAACTTCCTCCAACTACCAAAACAGTGCCATTATCTCCCTTTCGAGATGATGATTTTCGGGCAGGAATGAATTTTTTGATAATTGAGGCTGAGAGTTGCTGAGTGACCAATACTGTATGAATGAAATTAAGAGGAATAAATCTTGTTTTTCACTTTGATTTTGTAGATTTTGCCTTGGTGACCTTTTTAGTTACTTTTTTGCTAGTTTTGGAATCCCTTTTTTTTTATCGATTTTTGATGTTTGTTTTTTTGAATCTCTATCAAAAAATGCTTTTCTTGCAAAACACAGGTAAGTAGTATGCCCTATACCCTGGAAAGAATGTCTTGTTTTTCCTTCTCTTGCATCAATTGTTCTTAGTATGTGTTCAGTTGATTCAATGTCAGTAAATTCATTTTCCACTAATGCCATAGTTAGTTTTTCTAATTGATTCATTGTGGGACAAATTGCAAAAACAGCTCCGCTTCCTTTTAGCATTTGACGAACCTGTGGAATTACAGTCCATGGATCACCAAGATCAATTAATGCAACATCAGCATCTTCCACTGGCATTTTTTTTGCTGTTTTGATGTCCAAGTTTTGTTGTGTAACATATTTTTCCATTCCAGACTTTTTCAAATTCTTAGCTGCTATCTTCATAAAGTTATCATCAACATCAAATGTGTATACATGTCCTCGAGGTTTTACTATACTTGCAACAAAAGACGTTAGGGATGCACTACCTGTTCCAATCTCTACTATTTTTTGTCCATTTTGAATTCCAGCCCTTGCAACAATATAACCAAGATCCTTTGGATAAACAATTTGTGTCCCATGTTGAATTTTCATTACATAGTCATACATTGTTGGTTTTAGAAGATAGACGTACTTGTCCTTGTTACTAACTAGTCTTGAACCATATTCTTTGCCAATAGCATCAGCATGTTTTAAAACTCCGATATGAGTATGAAGAGAATCTTTTTTGGAGATTTTCACTAGCCATTTTTTTGAGGGATTATAGTAAAACAAGACAGAAGAATTATTTTTTATTTTTTCCACATAACTGTCCTAAAATTTTTAGATAATAACCTACTGACAGCAATGGGCGGATAGTAAATTTTAGGAATCGGATTCAGGCATAGTTTGAGAATTTCCACTGAATTTGTTAAATTCTTTCGAGTATTGAGATTATTCGCAATTATCAATATGAGGATAGTAGGTCGACCTAGTATTGATGAGTCAATTTGAGCCCAAAGAAACCTCTTTTGAGCGTGAGAAAGTAATTCTGGAAATGATTAGGAAGAATCCCGATCGCCATCATAATGCCTTGATTAAGACAGTGGTCCCTAAATTCATGGCAAAAACTACTTTTGAGAAAACACGAGACTCTTTGATTGAAAAAAACGTAATTTCGTGCCACATGAAGGGAAATAGAAAATTTTACCAGGTTACTGAAAATTACCAAAAAACATCTATGCAACTAATGGAAAGAATAACACATTCTAATTTTCAATATTTGCAACATGAGATTAAACGACTTGAAGAAAATTTTTATCATAAAGATATGAATGAAAAAATTTCAAAAAGCATCCAGATGTTAAGAGAATTGTTACAAACAGATAACGGATTTACATTTTTAGATTCAATAAAAAATTCCAAAAAAACTTTGTACAAAGATGAGCATTTAGAAATTCAAAAAATGATCTTCCTTGTTTTAGAAAGTATTACCAAAGATAAAGATGCAGAGATTATTTTTCCATCAATTTTGAGTTGTGTTGGTTTTGATCTTTCAAAAAATTTTGAAAGTGTAAAATGATTTTTGTAATTGAGTTTTGTTACAATTGATCGGTAAAACTTTTTTAGAAAACTTTTGTAATTAAAAAAAATACATTTGATCGAAAAAATTTTTTGAATTGTAAGAATTTTGTAGTGACACTTAACTAATTTGATAAGCGGATTTTTTTCAAGAAACATAATGACAAATCTAAAAAAACAAGCAGGATTGTTTAGTTTTGTTGCATTTGCAGCAATTCTAAGCGGTTTACTTATTG
>JBMSGE010000113.1:0-3252 GCA_049414205.1 Nitrosopumilaceae archaeon | reverse complement strand
ACAGAATTTGTTTCTTTTTCGATAACGTTAGCAATTGTATAGGAATCTTGATTCCAGACATTAATTAACAAAGTATTACCGGGAGTTACAGGACCGCTAAATCTTGCTGATATTTCAGAAACTCTGCTTGGATCATTGCTAAATTCACTTTCAATTAGCTTTTTACAAGTTATCCCATAGGTACACAATCCATGCAATATCGGTTTTTCGAACCCAGCTACTTTTGCAAAGTCCGGATCTACATGAAGTGGATTATTGTCACCTGATGGGACTCTATAGAGTATTGCTTGGTTATCAAGGGTTTTGTACTCAAGAACTTTTTGAGGATCTGTTTTTGGAGAAGTCACTCTATCTTTCTTTTTAGGCTTTGCTCCAAAACCTCCCTCGCCAATAAACAGCATTACGGACTCAGAAGTAGCAATCTTATCATTATCCATATATAAATCAGATTTAATAGTCACTGATCCAAATTTGATATAGTCCTCAACAGCAGTAATCTTTGATCTGGCAATAGCCTTACCACTCGAAGGTATATCTTTATGTATTGTTAGTTTTTGTTCTCCATGAAGAAGTGATGTCATTGACACTTCAAGTCCTTCACTCCCTATAATCGAAAAAACTGATTCCATTGGATAAATGCATGCTGCAAAAGAAGGTAAAACTTTTGGACTTGGACCAACCGTAAATTTTAAATCACTTTTGTTCATTGGGTCTTGGCTACTTCCAACGGCGATATTATATAAAATAATTCTTTCTTCAGACCAATAGCCTTCCACCTCTTCAAGGTCTTTATTAAGCAGCATGTCTGGATTAATTGGCATATGATTAGTTTATTAATAGAGTTCCATTTTTCTCAACTTGCTGAACAAAATCTTTACTAATTTTTAATTCTTCAAATATAGATTGAATTGACTTTTTTGTTACTTTGTGATTTTTTTCTTGCAGCATATTATCGCTTCTTGGAAAGTTGTTAAAAAAAGAGCCTCTTGATATTGCATGAGGATGACTTCTTGCTTCATCTAAACTAAGAACTGGAGTTACGCATGAATCAGAGTTTTTAAAAATTTCAGACCATTCATCCCTAGACTTTGTTAGGAATAAATCACCAAATATAGTTTCAAATTCTGACCATCTATCAAGATTCATTTGCTCATTTATCATTTCTTCAGGAAGTTCTAATTTAGTGACTAGTTCTCTAAAAAATTTATTTTCTAAAGCTCCCACTGCTACATATTTATTATCTTTTGTTTCATAACATCTGTAAAAAGGCGCGCCACCATCCAATAAGTTAGCTCCTCTTTTATCATTCCACATTCCAATATCATTTAATCCAAACATTAAAGATGCAAGATATGAAACTCCTTCAAACATTGCTACATCATAGACAATGTTCTCTTTGTTGTTATTCTTAACTTCATAAATTCCAAGTAAACCTGAAATAACTGCAAACATAGTTCCTGAACCGTAATCCGCAACTAGATTTATAGGAGCAATAGGTGGAGATCCATCTTTTCCTAAAAGACTTAAAACTCCAGATAAAGCTAAATAATTTATGTCATGACCAGCATCATTTACTATTTCCCCTTCTTGACCCCATCCAGTGAGCCTGATGTATACAGTTTTTGCATTTACTTTGTGGATATCTTTCGGACCTAATCCAATTTTTTCCATAACTCCAGGCCGATTACCTTCCAGTAAAATATCTACACCTTTGATCAACTCTTTTACTAATTTAATTCCATCATTTGATTTCAAATCCACAGTTATATTTATTCTGTTCTCCAATGCAGGGTCAGCATTTGAAGGAAGCATGTCTACAGCTTTTGGATTATTCACCCTAATTACTTCTGCACCTAATTCTAAAAAAGTATTTGCAGCTAAAGGTCCAGGACCAATTGAGGCAATTTCTAATACCCTAACTCCTTCAAGTGGTTTCATGATTAAACAAGCTCTACGATTGTTGCGTTTGCTGTACCGCCGCCTTCGCAAATTGCTTGAAGGCCGTATTTCAATTTATTTCTTTTCATTTCATGAATGAGATTTGTCATTAATCTTGCACCTGTTGCTCCTAGAGGATGACCTATTGCTATAGAACCACCATTGGCATTTACATTTTCATAATTAATTTCTGGGAATTCTTTTCTCCAAGCTCCCACTACAGATGAAAATGCTTCATTTATTTCAGCAAGGTTTATATCTTCAGGTTTTAATTTTGCTTGATCTAGAGCCTTTCTTGTCGCTGGTATTGGTCCACTTAACATAAGGACTGGGTCTGTTCCAACAACAGCCATGCTTCTTATTTTAGCTATTGGCTCAAGGTTGAATTTGTTGAGTATATCTTCTGAGACTAATAGAAGCGCTGCTGCTCCATCAGAAATTTGTGATGAGTTACCTGCTGTAATTACACCATCAGGCTTAAAGGCTGGTTTCAATTGAGAGAGTATTTCTTTTGTAGTTTCTTCTCTTACTCCTTCATCCTTATGTAATGCTTCAGGCACTTCAAGTATTTGCTTTTTAAAATAACCATTCTCCCAAGCATTCAAAGCTCTTTGATGTGAGGAATACGATATTTCATCTAATTCATTCCTGTCTAAGTTCCATTTCTCTGCCATCATTTCTGCCGATATTCCCTGAGGAACTAATCCAGGATATCGATCATACATTTTTGGACCGAAAGCAGTAGAAGCACCTTCTGGACCCTCATAACTAAATGTTGACCCCATAGGCACTCTTGACATCATTTCAACTCCACATGCAATTGCAACCTCATAAGATCCTGCAATAATTCCTTGGGCTGCAAAATGTAAAGCTTGTTGAGAAGAACCACACTGTCTATCAACAGTTGTGCCGGGCACTGTTTCTGGCAAACCTGCAGCTAGTGCTGCATTTCTTCCAACATTACCCGTTTGTTCCCCAAGCTGAGAAACACATCCAGCAATTACATCGTCAACACAACTAGGGTCAATTGAATTTCTATTAACAATGTTCTCAATTACTAGACCTAATAAATCTACAGCATGGATTCCTTTTAGTGAACCACCCCTTTTTCCTATTGGTGTTCTTAATCCATCGACTATAAACGCTTCTCTCATAGCTTAAATTATAAAGCTTGAATCCAATCTTCAGGGTTGTCATCAACAAAAAAATCAGATACCAAAGTTGCCTCTGGATCGATTGCATACTGATCAAAATCAGATACACCTTCTTCTTCAAGAACATCTTGATCTAAAAAGAAATTACCTGTACAAGTAG
>JBMSGE010000112.1:0-3351 GCA_049414205.1 Nitrosopumilaceae archaeon | reverse complement strand
TTGCTTTGGTTGGTTTTTCTTCTTTCTTTGTTGTCTTTTTTGCTTTGGTTGGTTTGGCATCTAGAATTTTTGCTTTCTCTTTTAAGGCGTCAATTTCAGCCTTTAATTTTGCTGCCTCCTCTATAGCAGAATCTTTTTTCTTTGCCATCAAATCACCAATTTCTTGTTATTTTTTATCATAAAATAATTCATTCCTATTTAACAGTAAATTTCTCACTCGTAGTTATACTATTCTTTTGATTTTGGTCAAGGATCTCAGCAACTATTTCATACTGACCAGCAGTATCGACTATTTCAGAAAATCTTTCATTAAGTGGGAGGAATCTATCGACATCATCGAAACATTGCTCAAAATACCCGCTTTGAGTTACTGCACTTTTTCCACTGGCAGTGTAAATTGTGACATAGAGATCCCCACATCCAAATTTAGTGTCATCAACTATTACCTGAATTTGAATAGGTTCAGTAGTAGAATATTGTTTTTTTAATCCGATAATTTCAATTGAATCATTGTGTGAAGTTGCTTCGAATTCCCCAAATCTCATAAAGTTGAGTTCGCGGTCAGGTTCTTGAAGAATATCTGCCATCACTATAGACCCAAAAATTACAGAAAACACTATGGGCAAAACATACACAACATAAGTTACTCCCCTAGCCAATTTGGTTTTTGAAAAGAAATTCCCCTATATCTATTTAGCAAAATACAGTGTCAAGAGAATTTTGACGAATGAGTTAAATCGTAGGCGACTAAGTATCGCTAGATGCGACTTAGAAAATTTAGGGTTAGAGCATATCGTTGCATTCATGATTCAGGCGAAATAACTGTTGGAGACTTGGCAGCTTTTGTTGGAAGGAATGAAAGTGGTAAAACCACGATTTTGCAGGCATTAACATTATTGAATAAAGATGAGAGAGTATCAGAGTTAGATCTTTGTGATGAAATGTCCGAAGAGCTCAAAGAAGAAATCCATCTTGCAGAAGGAGAGTTTGAATTAAGTCAAAATGAAACATCGATCATTAAAGAAAAATTTCCAAATTTACCTGAGATAAAAAAATTAAATTTGTTTAGATCCAACAAAAAACCTGGAGTTCAATATACATTTGATAATATCAAAGTGAGCGAAAAAACAGATGGAGGTTTGAATTCTTGGGAAAATTTTACAAAAAGAATCCTAGATTTTCTAGATACCATTCCAAATCATCTCAGAATACAAATTAACACAAAATTCTTTGAAGAATCACCACCGAAAAATCAAGTGAGTTTTGACACAGGTTTTGCAGAATTTAATAATCAATTTCATGTTATTGCGATGCAAGATCCAAAGGTAATTGAGGAATGGGATAAAATTTACTCTAGTACTGAAAATCAATTTTCTAATTTACTTTCAGGAGGTAGTGAGAAAACAGCCTTGGAGAATTTCATAGCATCTGAATTACATCCAAGATTTGTCTATTTTTCAGATTACAAAAAAATCTACGGGAACATCAACCTCAATGAGTATATTCGTGAGGAAAAAGGGGAAAGAGGCGAATCAATTGAGTATATTGAAGAATTCGACAAGGCAGAAACTGTAAGAAATCTCTTTTACTTGGCAGAGTTAGACATAAACGAACTTGAAGAAGTAAAAGATAGTCCTTCAAGGTGTATTAAACTCCTTAATGCTGCAAGCAATAGGCTTACAAGAAAATTAAACCCTGCATGGAAAGGAGATCCTATCCATGTTGACTTGAGATACAATCCTGGCAACATAATGAGTGTTGTAATATCGGATGTTCACAGAGATGGGACAGTAACCAATACTGGTTTGTTAAATCGGAGAGCAGAGGGTTTCAAATGGACTTTTTCTTTTATTGTAAATTTTGCAGCAGAAACACAAAGAGCAGAACTTAAAGAAGCAATACTACTTTTGGATGAGCCTGCAAGAAATCTTCACCCAACTCAACAAATGGGGATTTCAGATTTATTGAAAAGTTTGGCAGGATCAAACCAAGTTCTTTATGCTACACACTCACCATTTATGATATTTGATTATACACCTGGAAATTTGTTAGTAGTAGAGCTTGATAAAAGAAAACACCTCAGCAGAATATTTTATGATTATTGGAATGCCGATGATAAAACCCTCACACCTATCCTCTATGGATTATCTCGAGGTTTAGTAGAGTCCATTACAGACAGAGAGATTGGTACAAACTCTCGTCCAGTCATAATTGTTGAAACAATGTCTGACTCAATGTATTTGAATTCCTTTGACAAGTTTTTACAGGATCCAAATATTTCAATGAATCCGCTAAATATTGTAGCAGCATATAACAAAAATGCGGTATTGCCACTAGCCATATTTTATAGAAATCATGGATACAACACGTTTATCCTATTAGACAATACTGAAGAATCAAAGCAAATTTCCTCGCAATTAGCATCAAACGAGTTTTCACCAATACAGACAATATTTTTTGAAAAAGAGGGAAAAACTATAGAATCCATTGAAGATTATGTAGTTTTGGAAGATTATCTGCATGCAGTTAACCAGACATATGAAATTAAGCTTAGGCACGAAGGATACTCAAATCTTTCCGCAGATGACGTAATCTCCAAAGAAAGGAAAGGGGTTTTGGAGAATTTAAGAGCAATTTGGGATGACCATAAGGAAGATGATTGGAATGAGTTTGACAATGAAGAGATTACAAGGTATATTTGTGAAAAAATTACTCTGGGGGAGACTGATTTTCTCTCAGATAAAACAAAAGATCAATTCCGTTCCCTTTATCGCCTTATTGCAGAAAGAATTAGACAGTATCAAAATGCAGCTATCAAGACAGATTTAGATAAATTTCAGAAGCCCAAAAAACGAGATTAAAGAAGTTTTCTTATGAAAAATACTCAAGTTAGAAATTCAAATATGGAAAATATCTTTTAAGGTTTAATTGAGAGATGAAGCAGAAATTATCCATGAACATATCCTCTATGAGAGGAATATTCCTTTCATTAATTTTCATTTTTTCAATATCACTAGCACTAATACCAAATAGTGTTTATGGTGCAGATGAAATTACTGTTGATAGTACATCATTTGAAAAAAGTACAATCATAGAATTTACTAATAATGGAAAAGACGAAGTAAAGTCTCTTAGAATTTGGTTGGGTAGCGACTATAATTTTGAATCATTCAAAAGTGAAAGTGGGTGGACTGGAGAAAAAACTCCTCAAGGAGTGATTATTTTTACAACAGCAAATTCTTTGATTTCTAAGGATTCTGTAAAAATTGGAGTAACAACAGATAAAGCAAAACCTGGAATTAACTGGAAGGCGCTAGATAAGAACGGTAAACAAATAGCAATTGGAAAATC
>JBMSGE010000111.1:0-3450 GCA_049414205.1 Nitrosopumilaceae archaeon | reverse complement strand
GTCATCTCTTTGTTGCTTAGCTGTTTCTCTAGCGTCATCTCTTTGTTGCTTAGCTGTTTCTTTTTGTGCCTTAATCTCATTCTTTTCAGGCTTGTCTGCAAAAGCTAAATCAGAAAATGAAGCCGTATTTACAATTAATCCTAATATCATAATTGACATAAAAATAAATTTAAAATTCATACAGATATGAAATCAAACCACTTTCTTATTTATCTTTGAGCTCGTAACATGTAATTGTGACAAATGACAACATCCACAAAAAATTTGCTTGATGTTTTGGACATTTTTTGATAGAAAAATGGTTAATTCACTCTCCTATCATTTCTAACTGGGTTAAGGTTTTATGCGCCCATTATCTGCATGAGCATATTGACTGATGCAAAATTCTCTGATGGGAAACTAAATGACATTGTAATGATGGGATTACGGTCCGCCATTGGAGCTATATTCATTGCACATGGAGTCGGCAAGTTTGGTGATGGCTTTGTTGGCTTTCTAACTGGACCATTGGGTCTTCCAGCAGAAATGCAAATACCAATTGCATTAGCAGAATTAATTCCAGGAATTTTACTAGTTGTTGGAGTTTTAAGCAGGATTTCGGCATCATTACTTTCTATCATTATGGTTGGAGCTATTTTCTATGTAAAAGATGCATCTAACCTCACTGGCCAAGGTGGATATGAGTTGGATCTTATTTTACTTGCATCAAGCTTGGTGATTATTGTAATGGGTCCTGGCAAAGTATCCTTGTCCCACATTGTGAAAAAAATCCCTAGACCTTTGCACTAGGATCATTATCCAAGAAAAATTTAGATCACTTAGGATGTTCTTTGATATATGTTGTGAAATTCTTTGTATAGATTGTAAGCCACATTTTGAATATGGGAAATCTCGGTAACTGTTTTCTTTCCTTTTGCAATTTCACGCATGATAGTCATACATTTGTAAGTTTTAGTTTGATCTGGTTCTTCTATTCCTGTCCATATGTCAAAGCATTGTTCAAAATCCAAACAGAATTTCAAAATAATTATTTCCCACTCTTCAGAATTTGTAGGAATATTCATCGATTTGGCCAATTCTTGAAATTCGGTGTTTCTATCACGTAAAAGCAAATCCAAAGCTTTTCTTGCTCTCTCGGGTTCATATCCCTCGATAAGTCCAATCCTGCCCATATCCTAGATTTACCACTACGAAATATTAATGATTATTGTGATTTTCAGCATGGATTCTTTCTGACGAAGAATAATTTTCCTCAAAAAACCAAAAAAATAGACCACATCTGATTTAATGATTTCACATCTAGTTAGAATAATTCGGAAGCTGAACAATGCTGGCTGCATCCTTTACGTAGTGTCGACGGATTCTTCACCAGTAAACCGATGCCAGATATGATCCGATAGTGAAAATATCGTATCAGCTTCCTATACATTGTATGTATTCATAGAATAAAAAAGAGATCATTATGTCCCAAATTTGGTAATTTGGGAAGAATTTTCCTTATTTTCTCAAAAAATCATCTTTTTGTAAAAATTATACTAAAATAATCCATCGGAGGTTTTACTTTAGATGCTGATGATGAGCGGAAAAGCCGTCTGATTGTTGATGAGGATTATGAGTAATGAAGCATCTCAAAATTTTATTTTAGTTATGTTATTTTGTCTGTGATTACAAGTATTTTTTGATAAATTGAAATTAGCTGCATTGTTTTCAGGCGGAAAAGATAGTGCTTATGCTATCTATTTGGCAAAAAAACAAGGACACGATGTGAAATGTTTGGTCAGTATTCTACCAAAATCTGAAGAAAGCCATTTACTACATCATCCAAATTTAAAATGGACAAAATTACAGTCTAAATTAATGAATATTCCACAAATTACTTTAGAATCGAACTCAGATGAGACTGAAAAGGAACTAGATTTGATGAAAACTATTCTAATCAAAGCAACAAAAGATTATGGCATAGAAGGATTAGTTCATGGCGGGATAAAAAGCAAATTTCAAAAAAACAAATTCGAAGGAATTTGCGATGACTTGCATTTGAAATCTGTCTCACCATTGTGGGAGTCTGAGCCAAAAAAATACATGAAGGACCTAATCTCATCTGAATTTGATTTTATTATCACAAGCGTTTCCTCTGATGGCTTAGATGATTCTTGGTTAGGCAAAACTATTGGTGCAATAGAAATTGAAAAACTAGAAAAATTATCTGAAAAATTTGAATTCAATCTTAATTTTGAAGGTGGGGAAGCAGAAACCTTTGTCACAAGCTGTCCATTATTTTCAGGAAAAATTGAGATTGTAAAAGGAGAAAAAAATTGGGATGGCTATAGAGGAAGGTTTGAAATAGTGGATGCGAGGCTAAACTACGATGCTTGATAATCTGAAGACCAATCTAAGAGGTGCAATAAAGAAAATTGTAAAATCTTCTGGAATAGATGAAGAGTTAATCAAAGAATTATCCAAAGATGTACAGAGGGCCCTTCTACAATCAGATGTTAATGTGCGACTTGTTTTAGAAATCACAAAAAATCTTGAAGAGCGTTCACTTAATGAAACTCCTCCTCCTGGATTATCTAGAAAAGACCACATTGTTAAGATTCTGTATGATGAGCTAGCAAAATTACTTGGAAATGAAACTGAATTTGATTTCAAACCCAATAAACAAAATAAAGTAATCCTTCTTGGTATTCAAGGAAGTGGTAAAACTACCGTTGCATCAAAACTTGCAAAATTTTTAACTAAACAAGGATATTCTGTAGGTGTAATAGGGGCTGACACTTACCGACCTGGTGCACTAGTTCAACTACGAACTATGTGTGAAAAATCCAACGTTGAAGTTTATGGGGAAGAAAACAACAAAGACTCCCCCGACATTGTAAAAAACGGACTGAAATATTTTGAAAAACTTCCTTTAGATATTATTTTAATTGATACTGCTGGTCGTCATAAACAAGAACAGGATCTTCTCGATGAGATGGAACGAATCAACAAAGTATCTGATCCTGATTTAGCTTTGCTGGTCATAGATGGTACAATTGGGCAACAATGCTTCAACCAAGCTGAAGCTTTTAACAAAACAGTTCCAGTCGGCGGGATAATTGTAACGAAACTTGACAGTTCTGCAAAAGGTGGCGGTGCCATTGCAGCCTCTGCAGCAACTGGAGCTCAAATCATGTATATTGGAACAGGTGAAAGAATTGATGATTTAGAAAAATTTTCCCCAACTCGATTTGTTGGAAGATTACTTGGAATGGGTGATATTCAAGCTGTCTTAGATTTGGCAAAAAGGCTAGAAAATGAAGGTGATGATGTCCGTCTAAAAAGAATCTCAAGTGGAAAAATGAACATGGAAGATTTCTTTTATCAATTAGAGGAAGTCACTAAAGTAGGCTCTCTTCGAGGATTTTTGGATAACATGCCTGGACTTTCAGGAATGGTAAAAGATGATCA
>JBMSGE010000110.1:0-3508 GCA_049414205.1 Nitrosopumilaceae archaeon | reverse complement strand
CAATGGGATACAAGACCAACATTTGGTATTAATCATGAAACACGAGAAACAATTTTGGTAGAAAATGGATTCTACTTTAATGGCGAATCATTCACAATCAAAGATAATCATCATACCCCATTTGACAGAAAATCCATAAACATTGGAACTGAAAATACGTTTGTTGCAACAGTATATGCAGACAAACGACTAATGGTCCAAGAATTCCTATTTGGTGTCCCTCAAGTGGGAATGGGTCACCTGGCAGAGATGCGAGTGGAAGTTTGGTATACTTTTGATGGAGAAATTGAAGATGTAAAAATTGTACAAGATACTAATGTCATTGATCCTACAACTCTGAGTGTAAATCACCAAAAGGTAAAATGTATTGATACAGACCTTGAGGAGAAATGTGATAGGACTTTCATATCTGCAATATTCTTGGAACCCTTAAGGGATCAAACAATGGCCATAAAGGCAATTGACTTCAAATTCCGAGACCAGACCACTTATCTTAATGATGGGTTTGAGATCCAAGGCGACTCTCTAAATCCAATGGCGACAAAGATGATTCCATCAAATATGAAAAATCTTGGATTGCTCAAAGTAACACAGACTGAAAAATATAGTGACTACTGGGTTTCAGAAGATGGCAGGGTATTTGAAATGAATTCCTTTGGATCCTTCAAAGAGATTAACAAATCCTTTGAGCGTTTCCAAGACAAGGGAGAACCAAAATCAAGACTTCATTCTGGATTTGGCGGAATCATGACATATGAGCAAGATAGAGCTTCAAAATCATTTGATTCATCCAAAATAATCTCCACATTGCCTGACAGCTTTGGCTATCACTATGAATACAATGAAAGAATAGATGAAAACATGAGAAAACAAATGCTTACAGAAGAACAAAAGGCCAAGGAATTGCTTGAAAACAAATACCTTCAAGCAAGATGGTAAATGAATTAACCCTTTACGAAAACTCGATATACTAGAGTAAAAATAAAACAGTAACAAAAGCATGGAAGAAAACTTTGATGTAACTTTTTCAAAATATGGGTTTTACACAATATCTGATTCTTTGGAGCTATTTTTTCCTGGAGTGGAGATCAAAATAGATAAAATCAGTGATAATGTTTTTTCTTATTTAAAAAAAGACTTTGAAGGAAATGTTACCGAAAAGAAAATCCCTGTTACCTCGCCAGAATTAAAAATAGAAGTTGCACCAATCCGGCCTCTAAACTATCCTGCAAAAAGAACCAATTACTCCTATCTTGAATTCGAGAGCCCTGTGTTTTTGATTGAAGGTTCTTCAGCTACTGTTTTTGTTCAATGTCCAATCGAAATTGGCCTATTTCTAATTCATGATTCTCACAAAGACTCTCTTGACTGGTTTACCTGTGATCCTGTAAATTCTAGGTTTGGCCTTTATGGTACTCCTGAATCAGGCACGCTTTGCAAATACTCAAAAACTCCTATTGTAGGCTCGTATAACGATTCGTTGGATTACTTTAATGGAGTGTTAAAAATTAATTTGAAAAATAATCTTACTGGTGGTCATTCAATTACTAAAATTGTCTTTCCAATGATAGATACTGGACTTTACTATAAGGACACAAAAGCCATTTTTGATACTGTTACAGGTGTTTTGCGAAAAAAAATCACTTTGGAGCTATTTGATGTAGAACCAGAAACAATCCAAACTGACTGGGCAAAATCGCCAAGTTATGAAAGAATTGAAGTAGCTAAAAGATTGGAAATGGGTGTCGATTAATGCCGCTAGAATTTTTACAAAATCTGGATTCAGTTGAGATAATAGGTGGACTTACTCTTCTTTCGCTCTTTATGGGTGCAATCATTATGGCCGTAGGAGTCATTATTGCTAGAACTTTTAGATTAATTTTTACAAAATACTATGCACCAAAACTTGAAAAAGACACTGCGCAAAACCTTGGGAAAATAATTTACTTTGGAATAATTATTATTGCTTTTCTAGTTTTTACGGGGTCAACGGGAGTTGATCTGTCTGGTTTACTTGTAGCTGGCGGAATATTTGGCGTTGTAATTGGATTTGCCACCCAATCAGTAGTGTCAAATCTAATTTCAGGAATCTTCCTAATGATTGAAAAGCCCGTAAAGCAAGGTGATTCTCTTGACCTTCCAGATATGGGAATTGATGGAACTCTGCTTGACATTAGCACTTTTTCTGTTAGGGTCCGGCAATTTGATGGAACGATAATCCGAATTCCAAATGAAAAGTTTTTCACAGCTAACATTCGTTCACTAGTTTCAACACCTGTTAGAAGATCAGAAAGTATGGTTGGCATTGCCTACAAAGAGGATATTGATGGTGCAATTTCCGTTTTAGAAAAAGCTATAAGAAAATCACTACCTTTTGTTTTGCTTACGCCTAAACCTGAATTTAGGATCAAAGAGTTAGCCGATTCAAGCGTAAATATCGAAATTTTGGTTTGGCACCCTCGTGAGGATTGGGGTGATGTTGCGCCTAAACTTCTAAAAGTAGTAAAAAATGCCCTTGATGAGGCTGGAATCGAAATTCCTTTCCCACAAAGGGTACTGTGGCAAGCCAAAGAATAAAAAAATATTCAAACAGAGTTTTGAATTTTCTGTTTTTTTGACGCTCTTCTTTTTTTGATTAAGCTATACATGATCATGCCAACATTAACAATTGAAATAATTTCAATCAAATCTACTCCATACAAGAACCAATCAATTACGGGATGAACTCTTGAGACAATTCCTGCTTCTAACATAATGTCTGCATTCCATATCATGTGGGGAACTTGAATGAATTGTATTATTGCAATTAGTATGATACTGCCTAAAATTTTATTCTCATACCAATTCCAAAATTTATTCCATGCATTCATAAACTAATTTTATTTTTTTTCTAATTAAAGAGTATGAAAATTAGATGAAACTAATTAGATACAACTAATTTTTCTAGGCGTAACATTTTGAAAATTTAGCTTTAACTAACCAGATGACTTTTAATTTAATTCATTTTTTTGGACGATTTTTTTTAAATGTCTGTTTTAATTTGTTCTTTTTTCATCCAAATGGTTTTTCCTTTATGATCAATTAATTCTATGTTCATTTCATTTAGAGTATCTCTAATTTTATCTGCTTCTGAAAATTGTTTTTCTTTTCTTAGTGTTTCTCTGTCTTGAATCATTTTATCAATTTCTTGTTTTTGTTCTGGTGAAACTTTTGGCAAGTTTAATCCTAAAATCTCAAGCATTCTTTGCAGTTCTGGCATGATTGCTTTGCATTCGCTTTCTCCGAGATGATTTTCTGCAGCTAGTCTGTTTGCTTCTTTTACAAGTGCAAAAAACGCAGATAATGCTAAATGCGTGTTAAAGTCATCTTCTAGCGCATCATCAAAATCTTTACTTGATTTTTGCACCGTTTCAGGCACGTTTTCATTGGAATTTGTGCCTATTGCATGAATCAATTCATAATATGCAGTTTCTACCTGGCGCCACTTTATCAGGTTCTCTTTTAGAAG
>JBMSGE010000109.1:0-3548 GCA_049414205.1 Nitrosopumilaceae archaeon | reverse complement strand
GGACCAAGAGTTGTACAGATTTCTACACATAGTGCACATCCGATACATCTCTGCTCATCGATGTCTGGAAGTATTGCGATTGGCATTTTATTCAATAATTTTTTGCTCTGTTGCTATTTAAACCATGATTGAATATCATAACCCTGTTATGAAAATGATCGATTCAAAAATAGACGTGTGGGTAAAAACATTGAAGAATTTAAAAAACAAAAAGATAACGTGTTAATCACGTTTATTTTCTCATTGCATCAATCTGACCAGAAGTTACCCAATCGAGTAATTCTGCAGAAGTTGGATTAAGGTCTGCTTTCTTGTTCATAAGATTGTGAACCCAAATCCAGTTTATTTGGTTAAGAAGTACTTTATTTCCTTCGTCGCCTGCACGAGTTTTTGCAACAAGAGCTTGGTCTTGTTGAGCTAGCCACTCATCATAGGATCTTCCCATGTGGATCGGATCTTAGCTTGCACTAATTAAAGCTTTTGTAGATTCTATATCGTACGTAATGATCGGATCCCACTTGGCAAGGTTTTAACATAGACTTGAATTCATGATATTTCTTGGATGTAAAAGTTTTAGGAGCTGCAAATGAAGTTGGTCGTTCAGGGTTTTTGGTTAATTGTAATGGAACTAATCTTTTACTAGATTATGGAGTTTTATTTGGAAAGCGGGGGTCTCCTCCAGGATATCCACTTCATGTAAAACCAAAAGATTTGGATGCCATAATTATCACTCATGCACATTTGGATCATTCTGGAAATGTTCCATCATTGTTTGTTAGCGGAAATACCGATGTTTATGCCACTCCACCTACAATGGATCTATCACAATTACTCATTGAAGATATGTTAAAAATTACCAAGGATGCTCAGCCATTTGGCCTTCCAGAAGTAAACAATATGATGAGAAATACAAAGGAAATAGGATATAAACAAAAAATTACCAAAGGAAATGCCACATTCGAATTAAGAGAAACAGGGCACGTTATTGGTGGAAGTAGTGTTTTAGTGGAATCTGAAAAAAAGAAAATGTTCTACACTGGAGACATTAAAACTCATGGTTCTAGGATGTTACGAGAAGCAGATTTGGATATTGGGGATATTGATCTTCTAATAATGGAAAGCACATATTCACAAACAGAACAAACTCCAAGAAAAGAATCAGAGAAACAACTAATTGAATTTGCAAATGAAGTGATGGATAGAAAAGGCGTGTTGTTTATACCATCATTTTCAGTTGAACGCTCACAGGAGATGGCATGTATTTTACGTAGTTCAAACTTTAAACACAAAATCATAATGGACGGTATGGCCCTTAAGGTAAATGACATTATGTTCAGACACCCAAGTTATCTAAGAGATCCAGAAGTTTTTGCAGATGCAATTAATGAGGCCGTTGCCGTAAAAGATCACGAGAAAAGAAAACGTGCATTAGAAGAGCCATGTGTAGTTATTTCTCCAGCAGGAATGTTAGTTGGAGGAAATGCAACTTACTATCTTCAACAATTGTCATTTGATAGTAAAAATGGAATAGCACTTGTTTCATATCAAGGCGAAGGAACACCCGGAAAAAAATTACTTGATGAAGGTAAAGTTACAACAAGAGGAAAAGACCTTAACGTTGCAGCAGAGGTAAAGCAATTCCAGTTTTCTGGTCACGCAGACAGAAAGGAACTGTTTGAAATTGTTGAAAAAATAAAAGGAAATCCCAAAGTCTTAACAGTTCATGGAGACATGGAATCCTGTGAGAGATTTGCTCAAGAAATACATGAGCAGTTCGGTTTGGATGCTCATGCTCCTGAAGTAAATGAAGTTATTTCCATTTGAAATGATAGATTATTGCAAGATTGATTTAGAAAATACGATTAATAGCGGCCAAGTTTTTCTTTGGAAAAAATTTCAAAATGATTGGTATGGAGTTGACGGACAAAACGTCTTACGAGTAAACAAATCTTGCAAAATGAAAACTTTCACCAAATCAAAAACTGATTTTTTTAGAGAAAAAGACGATATCAAGAAAATAATTCAATCAATTTGCAAAGACAAAACAGTAAAACTTGCTGTGGAAGAATTTTTTGGTCTTCGATTGTTGAGACAGGATCCTTTTCAATGTTTTATTTCATTTATCGTTTCATCAAACTCAAATATTCAAAAAATTAAAGTCACTTTGGAAAATATTTGTAAAAAATTTGGAGATAAAGTTTTCTTTGACGGAAAAGAGTTTTTTTTATTTCCAGAACCAAAAGCACTTGCATCTGCTTCACTAGAAGATATCAAAAGTTGTGGTGCAGGGTATAGATCAAAGCACGTTATTGAAGCTTCAAAAATGGTATTGTCAGGAGAGATAGATTTTGATTATTTAAAAAAATGTAATTATGTGCAAGCAAAAAAAGTACTTTGTAAAGTCCCAGGAATAGGAAATAAAGTTGCAGATTGTATTTTATTATTTTCCTTGGAAAAACTAGAAGTCTTTCCACTAGATAGATGGATGATTCGAATTTTGGAGAAATATTATCCAAGTATTTTTGAACTTCATACCAAAAGTATCACAGATAAACAATACAACATATTGCATGAAAAAACAAAGGAATACTTTGGTCCATATGCAGGAGTTGCCCAGCAGTTTTTATTTAAAATGGAAAGGGAAAACTATCAGAAAAGATGGTTGTAAACCCTTAAAATAGTAATTACTTTGCTGGTTTTTGGGCCCATAGCTCAGCATGGATAGAGTGTTGGACTTCTAATCCAATGGTCAAGGGATCGAAGCCCTTTGGGCCCGTTCTAACAAATTTATTCAGATTAAAACCAGATTTTTTCATGAAAGATATCGAATTTAATCTAAATTCCAAAGATATCCACCCCAATTCAGAAATTAAAGGAACCATTTCTGTTTCATATCCGGGAAGATACGACGGAGTGGTAATCAATACTACAATTTTGGATTCAAATGAACATATCATTTACAAGTCATATAACGGAAAAAAGATATCTCAAAATGTTTCAAGGCTTTTCATTAATAGAAATACCATGCCAGAAAACAAGGCAGAATTTACTGCAGTTATTTCATTTGAGCCAAATCAAGAGCACGAGGTAAAGTTTAGAGCATCAATTATTGAGCAGCACAAAGAAATTGAAAGTCAGATAATTTTTGCAAAATATTCCTAGAATCTGCTTTTCTCAACTATTATAGTTCCAGTCATCCATGGATGTGGTTGGCAATGATAATGAATTTCCTGTGGTTCAGTAAATAGAAATTCGTATTCTTCACCAGGCATCAGTACTCCTGCGGAACCAAAATCACCACTGTAAGGATCTGAAGTTCTGTGGTCTGGAGATACTGTATGAGGTGTGTCATCAAGGTTTATCCATTTGACCAAGTTATCATGTTCTAATGTAGCAACAGCTTTGTTTGGAACATAATTGTCTGCTCCTTCGTTAACTGCACCCACGACAATATCAATAATCAAAATTCCCTCAGGTTTGAGAATGTGTTCAGGAACGGAAGGTTTGGCCAAAGATTCTGGAAGATAAAATCCAGTATAGAAAATTGT
>JBMSGE010000108.1:0-3660 GCA_049414205.1 Nitrosopumilaceae archaeon | reverse complement strand
AGGATCATTATATGAAAAGTTTGTTTAAAATCTACTAAAACTTAAGTTCAAAGAACGATAGTGACTTTATGATGAGTGACAAACAGTCAAAAGATGACAGATTCTATGAACCAAGAAACTGGGACAAGTTCATGAGAATAGATGATGAAGTAGGACATGAGGTATCTAGTTTTTGCGGAAAATGTGGTCACGTAATCTATGAAGGAGACAGATTTTGCACAAAGTGTGGTGCTAAAAAAAGAGAAGAAAAGAAAGACTAGTTTCCATCGATTTTACAGTTATCTGTTCCTGGAAGACAATAAACTTGGAATTTCCATAAATGGGTTTGTGAGGATCCATTACCTGAAACTGAAATGAATGTCAATAGTGTTTCATAATCATCAAAACTTTTTGGAATTTCCCATGAAAAAACAAAATAGCCATTTTGGTTAGTTAAACCATCAAATTCTCGAATAATATCTTCCCCGTAATCTTCTATTGTGAGGGTAACTTTGGCGCCTTCTATTGGATAGTATCCGTCGGTCACCAGAACACTAATTGTGTGGGTTGTGCCTCGTCGAACTTGTTCTTCACCTGTAATTATTACTTGAAGTGGCGCTGTTGGTTCATCAGATGTTACAACTAATCCAAGATCTGCAAGATACTGAATAGAATTTAACAAAGCATCATCAGATATTTTGTCTTGTGCCCACCACTCAAAAGTTCTCAAAAGCCATAAGGGGAAATTTGATTCAGGAAGTGCAGTATTTGTTAGATGAAAATATGATATTGACTTTACTTCTCCTCCAAATTTTGTTACTATTTTGTAGGTGCCAAGTTGAGATTTACTATCAATAGGATATAGAGTAGAATACCTTCCTGTCTCAAGCAAAGGAGATGAGATATTTTCTGTTTTTCTATCTGGGTGTGTAATTTGCAAGTCTACTTTGGAAGTTTTGCCAAACTCATCAATTCTCCCAGAGATTTTTATAAAATCATTTTCCCCTCCGGTAGGAAGCGCATAGATTTGCTGTGCTATTTTGATATTTTTTATTAATTTTTGATTAGCCATGTCAGAAATAATTTTAGAAACTGTTTTTTCAGTAAGATTTTTGGAAGAGGAAAATTGTTTTGTTTCCTCTTTTAAAGAGTCAGGAATTTCTGAATATGCAAATGAAAATGAAATAGTAAGCAATAAGGTCAATAAAATTATCTTCATGATTTTGTTAAGAGGGTTCAGACTCTACTTTGATTTTTTCTTCTAGATCATCAATATCCAAATCCTCATCCGTTGAATATTTTGTAGTTGGTTTATCATACAAACTAACTTTTTCTTCAAGGGTTTCAGGATGATCACGCGTAAGTTTTACGAGATACTTACGTTCTGAAATAAAAAGCATCTTGTTTTTTTCTAATGTTTCTTTAATTTCCTTGAGTCTAGGAATATCCCCATACTCATTTGCGAGCATTCTATTTACATCCTCTAGTAAAGATGTCATACTTTTCTCTTAAACTAAAGATGATTAAATTGATTTCTAATCTTTAATGCATATTAGTTGCAAAAAATCTAAAGTTCCAATCCGAAGGCCCCTGCGACATTTGAAAATTTCATATAATCTTCCAAATATTGTCTACCTTTTGGGGTAATTACAAAGGTATTTTTTCCATCGTATTCTATTTTGTTAATTAATCCTGAGCCTGTCAGATTCTCAAGGAATTTTGATAGTCGAGAGTGTGAAAGATTGGCCTGTGCCAACAACCTTGTTGTTTTGATTCCTTCTTCTCCAGAGTCTTTTGTAACAGTAAGCAAATCCCCTACAATCTGCATACTTGTTCTGTAGTTGGACATGTTTTAGTTTATACAAATTTTGAATAAAAGGAACATGAACGATTTCTATGTAGGGTTTAGCCACCAAAACCCTCTTCTCGTTGTTGGGAATATTTCCCTTTATCGTTTTTCCCAAACAGAATAATTTCTACGATATTTGCTCTATCCTCATCTGTCAGGGTAAAACCACGAGATTCTAAATAATTGAAAAGTTGTTCTGAATGTATTTTCATGATTTATCTCCTACGATCCTATGCATTCTAAGGGGTATTTTCTTAATTGTAAAAAAATCTTGTGCCAGCTGTTTTGTGCGATTTAATCTAAAAAATTCTACAAAGGAGAATCCAATATGTCAAATAACAGGTACGGATTTTTTACTTTTTGGCATTTTTTCTAATTATCAAATTTCCTAAGCCTAAATTTTGTCAGGTAGAAAACTAAGCTGAATGATAATTCAATAGATGGTAGATGCACTTGGTCTGGGGACAACATCATACCCACCTATTTAGTAAATATGTACAATATGAACATAAAAGTGGCACGTAGAAATTATTCATAGAAATTCTTAGTACTATCTTTATACTAATTGAACAAATTAAAATTGATTGGAACTGTCACCAAAGACCTCTCCTCGGTTTTGGTCTTAAGTTCCAGTTAATATTTAATTTAATTTGGTCGGTTTGCATTTTCTGAAACGAAACGAGTTACAAGTAATATCAAAAAAATTTTGGCAAATTAAACAGTCATAATCCCATTAGCAATCAAATACTGTATTCCTTTTACAAAATCACCATCGGAGATTAAACCTTGCGACCACCAGTCAGCATTGTTTTTTATCCAGGAGGGGATGCTTGAGTTAGTTGATTCTGCAGTCTGGCTGGTCTCAGGAATAATCACTACTTTTTGTTGGATCAAATACTGAATCCCAGAAACAAATTCTGAATCAGATATTCCTCCCTGAACCCACCACTTTGCATTATTCCTAATCCATTCAGGAATAGCAGTTTCTTGGCTTGTATCAAATGTAGGGATACTCTTAGATTCTAAAATCAAAAATGAAGTATCTGCAGTCTGCGAATCATTTTCACTGCTGATATGAATTTCAAATTCTCCTGTTAGTGCTTGATCTCCAAATTTAAGGTCAGAATCTAACAAGGGATAAGCAATTTGAACTGCCCATAGGTCGTTTCCAACGTCTTTGGGATAAATTTCAGAGTTTTTTAGGACCTTATCTGTTGAGGAGTGAATTACTTTCATGTAGTGTTTTCCGTCACTGGGGGAGTAATTTTGGATTTCAACTAGGGCACGAATTATCTGATTGGGTGCATTAAGGTAAAAAATTGATGGCTCTTCCATCTTAATAATAATTAATTTTCTATCTGAATTCAGTGGATTTGGTTCAGGTGATGTTGTATCCGGACTGCTTTGTTTGTAAGAAAAGGAAATATCTTTTTTTGTAGATTCAAAGAAGAGTTTAATCGGATAGATTCCATCTTGTTGGAAAAATCCACCACCAACCTCAAAATCAAAGATAAATGAGCCATCAGAGGTAGGGCGGGTTTGTCCAAGAGAAACAAAGCCTCCTTCAGGGTCAAACACACGGTAAGTGATATCGATGGTAGATTGAGTCTCAATGTCAAAGTTTTTGATATTTCCACTGACTGTAACTTTGTCCCCATCAGAATAGGATTTCTTGTCGGTTCTTGCATCTATGGTGACTTCTGATTGTGCATTTACTGTATATGCACCACTTAGAATCACCACTCCTACAAGGATAGATAATAAAAATAAAAAATTCATCCACTTGTTGTACTATAGTGACTTCTTAAGATGTTTTTCATCAACGGTAAATA
>JBMSGE010000107.1:0-3663 GCA_049414205.1 Nitrosopumilaceae archaeon | reverse complement strand
ATTCTTTATGCTTTATACTACAAATTCCCAAAAGATCTTTCTGAGATAAAGCAACTCCCTCTAGAATTTAGAGAAAAGCTTACAGAAAAGGGATTCACCATTGGTTCTACAAAAGAGGCACATAGAGTTGAAAGTGAAGATGGAGAGACCACCAAGTTACTTCTTAATCTGAATGATGAGACTCCCGTTGAATCAGTACTAATGCAATACAAACCAAAAAAAATGTTTGGCCATCCACGTTCTACCATATGCGTTTCAACACAAGTTGGTTGTGCTATGGGATGTGTATTTTGTGCTACAGGACAAATGGGTTTTGAAAGAAATATGAAAGCAGAAGAAATTGTTGGGCAAGTTATTCATTTTGCAAAAATTCTTTTAGAAAAAGGTCAGCATGTTACAAATATTGTTTTTATGGGAATGGGTGAACCACTTGCCAACTATTCTGAAACAATAAGAGCAATTCAATTACTCACGCATCCTAGAGGGTTTGGAATAGGTCAGAGACACATAACAATTTCAACTATCGGAATTGTTTCTGCAATTGAGAAGCTTGCAGAAGAAAAAATGCAAATTGGTCTAGCAATTTCCCTACACGCACCAAATGACAAACTAAGACAAATGTTGGTTCCCACCGCGGGGCCAGACTCGGTAAAAGAATTGATTAAAAGTGGAAAAAATTATTTTATTACCACAGGTAGACGTGTGACTTTTGAATATGCGTTAATTGAAGGTGTTAACGATACCCCTGAAATTGCAGAAGAACTTGCAGTGTTACTGAAAGATAATGGTTCACACATTAATCTTATTCCGCTTAATCCTACAGCAGGAGATTTCACTAGACCTACGCGTAAAAGCGTAATCGAATTTGAAAGAATTCTTTACAATGGAGGAATTAATTGTACAGTTAGAGTAGAAAAAGGAACCGAGATATCAGCAGCTTGTGGACAGCTAAGGACAGATATTTTGGAGAAATATAATAATACAATAAACTAAGTTACAAATCATGGCCACATTATCAGAACAAGAGCAAAAAGAACCCCTCCTAGAGCAATTCAAGCAGACCAGAAACAGAACTTTAGAAATTGTAAAAACATTAGAGAAAGATGATTTTGTTGTTCAAACTGCATTTTATATGAGTCCACCAAAGTGGCATGTAGGTCATGTAAGCTGGATTTACGAGGCCATTATGAGTAAATTAGACAAAGACTATGAATTTTATTCAAAAGAATTTTCAGAATACCTAAACTCATACTATCAACAATTTGGCATGCCTCATGATAAAGGAGCAAGAGGTGTAATTTCACGACCTACTGTTGACCAAGTTTTCCAATACTTTAACAATGTAAATCAAAGAGTAGAGAATTTCATTAAATCCAAACCTCTCACAAAAGAAGACATAAGATTAATCACAATGGGTTTTCATCATGAATGTCAACATCAAGAATTGATGGTATATGATTTGCAACATCTTTTAGCAGATCAATATAATCCTGTAAAGAAAAACAATAGACCAATACCAACAGATGTAGAAAAAAAATCAATCAGTGTTGCAGGAGGAATTTATGTAATGGGTTACAATGGAGACTCTTATTGTTATGACATTGAACTTCCACAACATAAGGTGTTTCTTAATGATTACAAGATAGATGCTTTTCCAATAACAAATAATCAATATTTAGAATTCATGGAAGATGGGGGGTATAGCAGTTACAAATTTTGGCTTTCAGATGGTTGGGAAAAAGTCAAAAAAAATGAGTGGAAATCTCCAATGTATTGGGAAAAAATAGAAGGGAGATGGATGATTAGAGACTTTTTAGGATTAAGAGAAATAAATCCCAACGAACCCGTATGCCACGTTAGCTACTATGAAGCAGATGCATATTGTAAGTGGGCAGGAAAAAGACTACCAACCGAAGCTGAATGGGAAAAAGCCGCATGCTGGAATGAATCCAAGCAACAAAAAACGATTTTCCCTTGGGGAGACGAGCAGCCCAATCAACAAAATTCAAACTTGCTGGAATCACATATTTGGGGATGTACAGAAGTAGGATCCTATCCTGAAGGAGTAAGTCACTACGGATGCCATCAAATGATTGGAGATGTATGGGAATGGACATCATCAGAGTTTACGGGTTATCCTGGTTTCAAATCCGGATTTGATGAATATAATGATAAATGGTTTACCAATCAAAAAGTATTACGAGGAGGATCATTTGGAACGCCAAAGATGTCAATCAGAGGAAGTTATAGAAACTTTTTCAGATTAGATGAAAGATGGTTGTTTTCTGGATTCAGATGCGCTGAAAATGCATGAATTTTATTTTTTTGACACCAAACTAAGTGAATAGTTTTCTTTTTCATCCATCCATATCTCTTTAATTTCAAAATCAGTTTGGTTCATCATAGATTCAATTTGGGAAAGGGTATACTTGTGTGAATGTTCAGTATGAATCAATTCATCTTGAGCCATTTTTAGGGAAATGTTTGCTTTTGAAATTATAATGGATTGATTTACAAGAGATTTTAAGTACATTTCAATTCTTTGATCTTTTTCATTGTATTTTGCCACATGTTTGAAATTTTCTAAATCAAAATCGGCATCTAGTTCATCGTTAATCCTTGATAATACATTAAGATTAAATTTTGCAGTAGTTCCTTGGGAATCATCATAAGCTTTTTCAAGAATATCTTTATTTTTCACAAGGTCTAACCCGATTAGAAAAAGGTCATCTTTTTTCATTATAGAATTTATTTTTTTTAGAAAAATTTTTCCTTCACTTGGAGTAAAGTTGCCATAACTGGAACCTAGAAAAATTATAAGATTTTTCTTGTCATCATATTTTTCAATAAATTCTAAACCGCCTTCATACGTATCAACAATTCCAGTAATGTGGAGATCCGCATAGTCCTTTTGCAATAGTTCAGAACTTTCAGTAAGAATTTCAGATATATCAATAGGAAAATATTCAATTCTATCTTGAATTTTGTCAAAAACATCCAAAATCAGTCTGGTTTTCACAGATGAGCCGCTACCTAGCTCCACTAATCTAAATGAGACATCCAAATATCCTTCCAATTCGGGTTTAATTTTTTTTAAAATTTCAATTTCAGTTCTTGTAGGGTAGTATTCTGGTAGACTGCATATTTGTTCAAATAATTCTGATCCTTTTTTATCATAAAAATATTTAGGACTGATGAACTTTGAGTCTCGATTAAGGCTATAAGAGACATCTTCTGCGAAGGTTTTTTCAATTTTAGTTGAATGCGGTTTAAAATATTCAAGATTAGAGTCAATTACGTATTTCTTGTATTGGAGATTTTTTTGCATTATCTCATTCAAGTATTAGAATGGTATTTGTTGAACATAAATGCTTTATCCTAAATCTATTGTTTTGTTTGCTATTTCTTGATATACTTCCTGTTTTTAGAATAAACATTGAATGAAATTTTAAAAATTGAGCATTTAAAAAAATATTTTGTTAAAAAAAATTTGTTTAGCTCCAAAGTATCCACGGTAAAAGCGACTGATGATGTTTCTTTCTCAGTGGAAAAAGGAGAAGTTTTTGTTCTAGCAGGCGAGTCAGGATCAGGAAAATCTACGATTGCAAAATTAATTTTAAAATCAATAGAAGCAGATTCAGGCAAAATTATTTTTGATGGTCA
>JBMSGE010000106.1:0-3673 GCA_049414205.1 Nitrosopumilaceae archaeon | reverse complement strand
CCCCCAAAGGGACTGAAGCAAAAGAAGCATCAAACTTGCTTGCTTTCCTAAAATTTCAATTAATTTTACCAAAAGATACTAGTTATGATAACGATAATTTTGACAAAATCCTAGTTCTTAGAGGTATTCTGTACCAATTTTTTGCGTTAAAAGACTGGTTATGTTGGTTTGAATGGAAAAGTAAATGCAAGTCATAATAGGCCCGCGGGGTTTCAGATACTATTTTCGGATTAAAAATAGACGCAATTAGTCACAAAAGGAGTCATTCCTTATATTTTCCAATAATAAACTAAATTTGTGAAAATTGTACTTGTAGTATTTCTTATCTTGTCTCTAGCTTTATTTTCACAAGTTAATGATTTTGCAAATGCCATTGCATATTTTCCTCCTCCACTAAAACAAATTCAAGAAGGAGTAGAGCCCACAAATGTGACATGTACTGAAGGTCTTGAATTGGTATTGAAATTATCAAATGGTCAACCAGCATGTATCAAACCATCATCAGTTGAAAAACTAATTCAAAGAGGATGGGCAATTCACATCTTGCCTGATTATGAAAATAACAATAATAATTCTCAAATATTTACACTAGGAGAATTTGTAGTAGATACAATAGATGTGAATTATTTTCAAAACTCTAAAGGGTTTTTAGCAAAACCCATTGTTGATGGTCAGTATCCTGCAGTAATAATGATTCACGAGTGGTGGGGCCTAAATGAAAACATTCGAGAAATGGCAGAAAAACTTGCATCCCATGGATATATTGTATTTGCAGTTGACCTTTATGATGGACAGGTAGCTACAACCTCAGATGAAGCACGCCAATTGAGAAGTTCATTTGATGACCAATACTGGATTGAAAACATGAATGTTGCAACAGAATATGTGAAAGAACAACATTCCCCTGAAAAGATAGGATCTATTGGCTGGTGTTTTGGAGGAGGACAGTCTTTGAATCTAGCATTAAACAGTGAGGATATGGATGCAACTGTAATCTATTATGGAAGTCTAGTAACAGAACAAGAAACTTTGTCATCAATTAATTGGCCAGTACTTGGTATTTTTGCAGAACTTGATCAGGGAATTCCACCTCAAACCGTAAATGAGTTTGAATCAGCATTAAATGAACTTGAAATTCCAAATGAAATTCATATTTACCCAGAAGTAAACCATGCCTTTGCAAATCCATCAGGCGACAGATATGCACCAGAGGCTTCAAAGGATGCCTGGAAAAAAACATTATCCTTTTTTGAAATGAATCTTGGATAGATAAAACAAAAAACAATTTCAAAAGGTCCGAATCCTTGGACCCACCAATCAGCATTATTTTTAATCCAAGATGGTATTTCTTTTGAATCTCCACAACCTTGGGCTTTTGCAGTTTAAGGAATCGTCAGAGTCTTATTACTAACTTTAAACAAAAAGATATGAAAATCCTTTCAACTAGGAAGCGAATTTTTGTTCAAATTATTGGCGCAATTGCTGCCGTGGTAATCGGATTGATAGTGTATTACATGTCAAACATTTAGTGGTCAGAAATGATTCTTGAAAATTTGTAATAACAAAAATTAAAGTTGAAAAAATTAATCTCTTGTTTCCAAGTGTGACCCACGTGTCATCTTACGTCCCAAAAAGGCAATAATCCAACCGATTCCAATCAATCCAGAGCCAAACAGAATGTTCCACTCGTAATATTTTACATACTCTTCTTCAAATCTAGGATCTTCTAAAAACTGCTCTTCTGGAATATCAGTAAGGTATAGTGCCCATGTTGAAAATCCGACAATCACTATTCCCAACCCAAAAAATGCAAACATGATGTATTTTGGAGCCCCACGAATCATACATTCAAACAATAAACTCCTGTATTGAATGTATCATTGGATTCTGCAAACATTCTATTTTAGCAACATGATTATCAAAGAGTTTAGGAGCTAAAAATCCAGTGGGATTTACCCTCAAAACTAGGATTAATTGAGATTTCCAATTCAGTAAATGGAACCTTTTGAACCTTGGTGCGAATCTTGTTTTTTCTTTGATTGACATCTTTCATACGCTCAGGATCAGCAAAGAATTTCTTCAATCCCACAGGACTGACAAGAAATCTGCTGACTTGTTCCTTGTCAATCCAAAAGACCTCATCAGTTTCTATGAATAGCATTTCATTTTCAAATTCAATACGATTAACCGTAAAGGGCATGTTTTCAATTTCGTTGATTCTGACCAATAGTAAAAAATGAAAAAAGATTCAATATGAATTGAGCATTTTTCAGAGTTTAGAATCTTCTAATTGCAGTTACTCAAATTACTGGAACTCAGACACATTCAGCACATCGGAGTGATGCTTATATTGTAACTTCTAAAGGTGTGAATGTTGAAAACGATTTTCATTGGGGTTATCGTAGTTGCAGGTATTGCTCTAGCCGTTCTAGTGGGTTTGAATCTATACTTTAGCATAGTAGAGGGGGACTCTCAAAGTCCTGAACCAATTATAACAATAAAGAATAAGACAGAAATTGTTTGTCCGCAGGGATTTGAACCTGTAAATGGAATATGTCCTGACAAACCTGTAGTTGAAAAACCAGAAAGTTAGCATGTTTTGGGTTTTCAGACGTTTTCCAAAAATCGCCTACATTCAAAGACTAGGTCTGCTGGATTTTGGTCTAGTTTGGGTGTGAATCTCAAGTAAGAACTAGATTTGCTTACTATTAATAACGAATCAAACAAGATACTACCGAAGTTAATGGTCAGAGCAAGTGCAAAATCAGGCGAGGCTTGTGCCCGATGTGGAAAAAATGAAATTGTAACAGATAACACCACAGGGGAGAGATTTTGTGGAAAATGCGGTTTCGTAGTATCTGAAAAATCACAAGAATCAGGTCCTGAATGGAGAGCATTCACACAAGATGAAAGCGGTAACAGAGCAAGAACTGGTGCACCCACATCACTAACAATGCACGATATGGGATTGGCAACAATAATCAATCCAATAAACAAAGACGCTTCTGGAAAACCCCTTACAGCATCAATGAAAAGTACCATTGAAAGATTAAGAACTTGGGACAGTAGAAGTCAAGTTCATGAGCCAGTCGATAGAAATTTCAGACAGGCCTTTAGTGAATTAAATCGATTAAAAGACAAACTTGCAATATCAGATTCTGTTATGGAAAAAGCAGCTTACATTTATCGTAAAGCCTTAGAAAAAGGATTAGTTAGAGGAAGATCAATTTCTGCATTGATTGCCGCAGCACTTTATGCAGCATGCAGAGATACTGAAACTCCAAGAACACTCAAAGATGTAGGAGAAGCAGGTAATATCAAAAGAAAGGATATTGCAAGATGCTACAGATTGCTAGTTAAAGAATTAGAACTTGTCATGCCAGTAGTTGATGCAGTCCAGTGTGTATCAAGAATTGCAAGTAGACTAGGAATATCAGAAAAAACAAAACGTTATGCAACAAAGGTTCTCAAAGTAGCACAGGAACATGAGGAGTCTGCAGGTAAAGACCCAATGGGACTAGCAGCTGCTGCACTCTACTTATCATGTGTCAAAAACGGAGAGGACATCACACAGAGAGATATTGCAGAGGCAGCAAATGTTACTGAAGTTACAATAAGAAATCGATACAAAGGTCTCAAGATTGACCAGAATATGGAATTATAATTTTTAAAA
>JBMSGE010000105.1:0-3745 GCA_049414205.1 Nitrosopumilaceae archaeon | reverse complement strand
GATTCTAGAAGAGAGGAAAGGCCAAACAGAGAACGAAGAGATTCTAAACAAAATAAGAATAAAAAGAGAAAGAAGTTTGGAAGAAGATAATCAAGAGTTTTTTTGGATAAAATCAGAGGGGCAAAAAAAGCTAGCCACTGAAAATTTGGTAGTTGGAAATCAAGTTTACAAAGAAAAGCTAATCACAAAAAAAGGTACAGAATACAGACTCTGGGATCCATTTAGAAGTAAATTAGCTGCTGCAATAATGAATGGATTAGAAGAATTTCCATTTAAGAATAAATCCACAGTGTTGTATCTTGGAGTATCTACAGGAACTACCATTAGTCATATTTCAGATATTGTTGGTCCTAGTGGCATTATTTTTGGAGTAGAGCATGCAAGTAGAGTAGCAAGAGATTTTCTAGACAGAGTAGCTACACATAGAAAAAACATCATTCCAATTTTACAAGATGCAAGAAAACCAAAAGAGTATTTTTCAGTTTTTGGCAAAGTAGATGTAGTTTATGTAGATATTGCACAACCTGATCAAACAGAGATAGCAATTGCAAATTGTAAAATGTATCTAAAAAATAACGGTTTCTTATTTTTAGTAATTAAAACAAGAAGTATCGATGTGACAAAGCCCCCCAAACAAATTGTGGAAGAAGAAATGCAAAGAATGAAAACACACTTTGATATTTTACAAACTCTTGATTTGCATCCATATGATAAAGACCACGCAATTGTGATAGCTCGTTTTCACAATTAGTTTTCTAGAATTATTTTTTGAGTGGGTTTCCAGCTTTTACGCACAAAATTAGGCATGGTTTTTTCAGATTTATAGTATTTTTTAACAAAATTAATGGTTTTACGATCAGATGGATATCCACTTCCAACATCGTGATTTTTTCTCAATCTTTCAATTGCTCTATCCCTTGTGACTTTAGCCAAGATTGAAGCTGCAGATACTACAACGTATTTTGAATCAGCATGGTGATAGGAACGAATTTTTTTATTATTTGATAGTCGAGAAATCTCCATGCCAAATCTCTTTGGGTTTACATCACATGAATCAACAAAGGATGTATCTGAATCTAATTTGGATACAACTTTGGCCATGTATTTTGCTTCTAGGAGATTTAGACCGTGATTTTTTACACTACTGTCTATAGATCTTGGAGGTATTTTTGTCACATAGTAATCATCTACAAGCGCAATTATTTTTTTGTAAAGTTCTTTTCTCTTAATTGGGTTTAGTTGTTTTGAATCTTTAACTCCAAGTGCAGAAAGTTTACGAATTTTTGTTTTGTCAATAGATATTCCAGCAATAACAAGAGGCCCCAACATAGAACCTCGTCCTGCATCATCAACACCACAGATTTGCACGAATTTGGTCGTAGACTTCAAGTATTAAACCATTATACATGTAATAGATTAAGGACAGGTATTGCAAATCACAAATGAGTTTTTTGAGGAGATTACAGAAGGAAAAACAAAACTCCAAGTCCCTAAAAATTCTCTTACGGATGTTGTACCACCAAAAGAGCCAGCATTTTTTAATCCCAAAGCAAAATTGAATAGAGATTTTTCCATCCTTGCATACGGGGCATTTTTAAAAAATTTTGAAGGTCCAAAAATCTTTCTTGAAGGATTATCAGGAATTGGCCCCAGAGGATTACGAGTTGCCAATGAGTTGGACGTAGAAAAAGTTGTCATAAATGACCTGAATCCATCTGCCTTAGAGCTGGCAAAATTTTCAGCTAACCTAAATGGTTTGAATAACATAGAATATTCTGAGAAGGAAATTTGTAGATTTTTTAGCAATTATTCCAAAAAGGGGAATCGAGGTTCAATTGTGGATATGGACCCGTTTGGCTCACCTGCACAGTTTTTTGATTGCGGTTTGAGGGCAACAATGCATGGAGGTATTTTCTCCTGTACTGCAACGGATTTACAGGTATTGAATGGACTTTTCCAAAATGCATGTAAAAGAAAATACGGCGGAATTCCAATAAGAACAGAGTACGGAAATGAGATTGCCATCCGATTAATTCTTGGGTGCCTAAGATCTGTTTCAGGAAGATTAGGTTTAGAGATAATTCCACTTTATGTTGAAAGCAATATGCACTATTATCGCACATATGTGAGAGTATACAATAGACCAGATCAAAATGAAAATCTGGGATACGTTACACATTGTAAAAATTGCAGTCATCGGAAATTAGAAAAAGAAAGAATTGAAAATTGTGAGATTTGTGAGTCTCAAAACAATATTGGCGGTCCATTGTGGATTGATAAAATTTTTGACAAAGAATTTGTAGAACAAATGATTTCAAAAATTCCTGAACTAAATGTAGATAAAAAATGTGAAAAGTCTCTTAGAAAATGTCTATCAGAATCACAAATCACTGGAGTATACTACACATTAGATGAGATAGCCTCAAAAATGAAAGCATCACCTCCAAAACTTGAAAATGCAATTACAAAACTCCAGAATAATGGATTCGTTGCAAGTCCCACATCTTTTAGTCCTACGGGATTTAGAACAGATGCCAACATAAAAGAAATAATTAAAATTTTTTCAGACTAGCCAGTATATCCCAGGCAAACATAGTATAACTCACTACTTTGTTTTCTGCTTGCAGGAGGTTTTGTAAGATTGATTCGTGCAAATTTCTTTTTTACAAAATCTCTAAACTCCATAGAATATTCTCCATCAAATACCTTGAAGACAGCATTTCCTTTATGCATTAACACTTTATCCATTATTTTGGTACAATCATAGTTTAATGAGATTTGTTTTGCATGATCAATACTCCAATTACCTGATACATGAGGAGAAAGATCACAAATAACTGCGTTGACTTTGCGTCCAAAATATTCCATTATCTCATCAACTAAAAATTCATCTTCAATGTTTCCACGTATTATGTGAGCTCCCGGAACTTCTTCAACGTAAGACAAATCAACACCCATAACTTTTCCCTTGTTTCCTGCTAGCTTTACAGCCATTTGCGTCCACCCACCAGGAGCACACCCGAGATCAAGAACATAGAATCCAGGACCGATAAGCCTGTATGATTGATTTAGTTCTTTTAATTTGTAGGCAGCTCTGCTACGAAATCCTTGTTCATGAGCCAGATTTCTATAGTAATCTCGCCTTGCGTCTTGCAGTCTCATTTGGCCTTCGTTGGTTTTTTCGTTTCTGCAATTACCCAATCTTCAATTAACTGACAGTTCTTTGGACTAATCTCTCCTTCAAGTGAACATTTTTGTTCCACTGGACATACAAGACAAGGAGAATTTTCAATTGATTGAGTACTAATTGGAGTTTTCTTTAAAATTAGCTTGTAGGTCCAACGACCTTTTTCTAAAAGTTTTTCACGTGTGATTGTTCCCATTCTTTCTAGTTTTAATGCAAGACGAGATCCATCTCTACTGGTGAGTTTGAGTTTCTTCCAAAGTTCACTTTGGAACATTCCATCAGATTCTTTTTCAGCTAAAATATCACAAACACGTGCAGTTAATCTTTCCATATCGACTTTTTCAATTTGAAAGTTCTCAATTTCATTTTCTGTTAATTGCTCTTCTAATTCTTCTTCAAGTGTTCTTTCTTCTTCTTTTTTAATTGCCTCTAATTCTTTTTTTGTTAGTTTTTTAGGCTTTGGAGGTTTTTCTTCTTTCTTTGTTGTCTTTTTTGCTTTGGTTGGTTTTTCTTCTTTCTTTGTTGTCTTTTTTGCTTTGGTTGGTTTTTCTTCTTTCT
>JBMSGE010000104.1:0-3778 GCA_049414205.1 Nitrosopumilaceae archaeon | reverse complement strand
AGAGGTTCAGAAAGATTTTCTGCAAAATGTGATAATTGCGGTGATGATTGTGATCTTCCCTTCAAACCAAAATTTGACCGACCAGTATACTGCAGTGAATGTTTTGGAAAAATAAAACGCAAAGAAGAAGAGTATGAAAAAGATGATTGGTCAGGAGAAGACCGTGAACCAAAATCCAGAGAAAGTTTCAGAGAAAAACCAAAAAAGACCAAATCTCTAAAAAAGATGGAAAGCTTCTATTCTGGTGGTTCTGAAAAATTCTACAACACCCTAAAGGAAAAATTATTTGAAATCTTGGGAGGTAAGGTATGTTCAAGTTGCGGCTTTAAAGATGAAAAGGCATTAGGTTTCAAAAACACAGTTGATGACGCCTTTGATAGCATTCAAAGGGGTGGATTTGCATCTTCTTGGGGAAAGTACATCTCAGACCCATCTTTGGCAAAAGAGGATCTGAAAATTCTCTGTTTGAACTGTAATGCACTGCAAAAACCCATCTCCTCACCAGAACCAAAACCCAAAGACCTCAAGAAAAAAAAGAAACGTTTTCCAAGGTAACCATTGAAATCAAACCTGAGAATTTGTTAACACTTTAATTATAATAATTTCGACATTAATTCATGGATGGCGACTCCAAGGCAATGGGATTGAGTCTAATAGGAATTGTGGCCGTAATTGCATTTTATGCTGCCTTTGGCCTATAGATTTCATATTACCGATTTTTATTATCTCAGTTAGTTCTCAAATTAAAATAAAATGTCGATAGAAAAAACTATCATTCTTTTTCAATTTCAACTTCATAATCAAAAACTTTGGTTGAAACAATTTTTTGGCCTTTTTCCACCACTGACTGGATAAAATCTGCAAATTTTTCTACTTGTATATTGTCTTTGAGAAGAACACTATGAGCAGATTTATCTTTCAATTCTATTACAACTTCATTTTCTACTATGTTCAGAATCCTGGTGACAAAAGTTTCATTAGAATCTTTAATGAAAATAAGACTAGCTAATTTTTGAGCTTCGTATTTGTCTTCACAACTAATTTTGACTTTCATTTGTTTTCAAAAAGAAAATCGTTTATCTGATCTTTTGCCTTTTCTCTTTTTTCTTGATGAACTTCAAGAAACGCATTCATTTTTTCAATTAGTATTGCCTTTAGCTCTCCTGTAAGCATCTTCCCAGATTTGTAATCGTCATAAATTGACTTTAATTTATTATCATCTGGCTCAAAAAATATTCTTAGGTATTGAAATGATACATCAATATCCGGATTACCTCCTATTTTTCGGTGCTGTTCAATGTCTGGCTGACCTCCTGAGAATGCATATTTGTTAATCTTCTTTTTTACAACATTTGGAGCATCAGTAGTGTACACAGTTCCATTTTCGCTTGATGCTGACATTTTCCCCCCTGGACCTTCTAATGCTGGAATCATAATGTTGTGAATTAGAGCTGGTTTTGGTTTTCCTATTTTTGGTGCAATGTCTCTGGTGATTCTAAAATGAGGATCTTGGTCTACTCCTAAAGGAATCAACACAGGCTTGTCCTCAATAAAACATGGTGCAGATTGTAAAGATGTATAGAAAATCATCCCGATATTAGTTTCATTAGTAAATCCAAAAACACCTTTGGTGTTTGAGAAATTGACTTTCTTTGCAACTTGAGCCGCAATTGGATATAATGTCTGAATGTTTCTGGTGTTGATTATAATTTTTGTATTTTGTGGTTTAAAACCCAATGCGATAAAATCCAGTGCATTTTCGTAGGCAAATTTTTTTGTATCTTCCAAAGTTAAATCTGGCTTTGCAAAAAACTTCTCATCATCTGTAAGTTGAAAATACATGTTTACATCAAACTTTTCTTGAAGCCATTTGGCAAATACCCACGGAACTAAATGTCCAATATGAGTATGTCCAGACGGACCCCTTCCAGTATACAGGAAGAACTTTTTCCCTTTATCATGATCTTCCAAAATTCTATTCATCTCTCTATGGGAGAAAAAGACTCCTCGTCTGAGCATAAAATGATCCTCTCCAGCGGTTTTTCTAATTCTCTCAAGAATTGCTTGTGATATTTTTTCAGTACCAAACTGTTTGATTAATTTATCATAATCAATATCTCCTTCAACATGCCAAGGAGTTACAACGAAGTCTTCAGTTGACATTCAATTTGACTTAGGTTAAGGTTTAAAAAGTCTTTTTCGAACTTTCTGCTATTGTCACAAGTTTTTCATGAAATTGAAAAAAAAATAATTGGCGTTCTAAAATCTCAATCCAATTTAACTCCAGAAAAACTTGGTGAATTAACTAAACTATCTCCTGATCAAGTTAGACGAGGAATAGAATGGCTCAGGCTCAAAGAATTAGCTATCGTAAATGAAACTCAAAATATCAATTTTAGCCTTGGAAAAAACGGTTTGGAGGCTTTCAAGTCAGGTCTTCCAGAAAGAAAACTCGTTGATTTAGTAAAAGAGAGCTCTATGAAAATCTCAGACCTTCAAAAACAACTGGGGTCTGTTTTTGGCCCTGCAATGGGATTGGCTAAAAAAAATAATTGGATAGAATCTGCAGATAATGAAATCTCTCTAAAGACATATCCTTCCAACATTCCTGGTGAGGCCTCTTTGAAACAAATTGGTGAAAACTCTGTTTCAGAAAAAAAACTTGACAAACAAGATTTACAAAATCTTTTGAGGCGTCCTGATTTTATTGTTGAAAACCTGAGTAAAACAAAAGAAATTTCTCTTACTGCCAATGCTCAGACCATAGATATTTCAGATTCTGATTCGGGAGCAATTGATGTAGAAGCAAAGGTACCTGAAGTGTTTGTTGCAAGAACACATCCACTAAAAGACACAATAGATGAGATACGTGAAATTTTCGTTACTCTAGGTTTTTCTGAAGTATTTGGAAACTTGACACAACCTAGTTTTTGGAATTTTGATGCTTTGTTCACCCCACAAGATCATCCTGCAAGAGAATTACAAGATACTTTTTATCTTGATGGCATATCTTCAAAAAAAATTGGCACACCTGATCAAATACGAAAGGTCTCTGATTCTCACAAAAAAGGGTGGAGATACTATTGGGATATCAATGAAGCAAGAAAAATGGTACTTCGAACTCATACCACCTGTGTTACAATAAAACATCTTGCAGAAAACAAACCTGATGAAGCTAGAGTATTTTCCCTTGGACGTGTGTTTAGAAATGAAAAAGTAAGTTACAAACATCTTGTAGAATTTAATCAAATTGAAGGTGTAGTTGTTGGAAAAAATGCAAATTTACGTAATCTTATGGGAATTCAAAGAGAATTTTATCGTAGAATTGGAATTACAAAAATAAAGTTCTGGCCAACATTTTTCCCATATACAGAACCATCCCTTCAAACAATGGTGTATAATGAGAGGCTTGGAAAATGGGTTGAACTATTTGGTATGGGAATTTTTAGACCTGAAGTTACCAAACCATTAGGAATTACCAAACCTGTATTGGCTTGGGGAGGTGGAATAGAAAGAATTGCCATGCTAAAATATGGTTTGGATGATGTTAGGGAATTTTACAACAACAATCTAAATTGGCTTAGGAGTACTACAAAATGCCAGTAGTGGAGATATCTTACTCAAGATTACAAAAATTAGTTGGAAAAGCATCAAAAAAACAAATCTCTGAATCACTACCATTTTTGGGACTTGACATAGAATCAGAAGACAGGGATTTGGTAAGAGTAGAATACAGTCCAAACAGACCGGACTATTCCACTGATTTTGGAATCTCTTT
>JBMSGE010000103.1:0-3891 GCA_049414205.1 Nitrosopumilaceae archaeon | reverse complement strand
AAAGATTACTCAATCAGATGCTTCTTGAGACCTTGCCTCTTCCAAGTAGGCTCTTCTTTCTTCATTGATTTTTTCTTGATCAATTGTTAGGTCGTCATCAATTATCGCTATACCATCTCCAAAATCCTCTGATTGTTGTTTTTTGGCCTTGGATTTGGCTTTTGTTTTGGCCTTGGATTTTGTGGTTTTAGTCGTTTTCTTTGTGGTTTTCTTTGCAGTCTTTTTTTCTGCCATTAAAGTCGAAAATCAAGAGGTGGCCTTGTTTATAAAAATTATGAAGAAGTGTTAATTGAACAGAAAAGGTGCCAGGGGCGAGATTTGAACGCGCGACAGCCCGGTCTTCAGCCGAGTGCTCTCCCAGGCTGAGCTACCCTGGCACATTAAAAATTCTTTTAGATGCAAAATTAAAGTTTGTCTTTTTAGGGTTTCCAGATAACGTCTTGCTTTCCTTTTCTCTTGTTGATTACCCGACCTAAAACAAACAATAGATCGGATAAACGATTAATGTACTTTAGACAATCTTCATTGATTTCTTCATTTTCCTTCAAGGAAACTATGTGGATTTCAGCCCTTCTCACAATTGTTCTGGAATAGTGTATGTGAGATGCGGCAATATCTCCTCCTGGCAAAATAAAATTAGTTAATGGGGATAATTCCTTTTCAAATTGATCTATATTTTGTTCAATCTTAGTTATCATAGTTGGAGTAATTCTGCTTTCTTTTTTATCAAGGTCGGGGTTTGAAAGATCCGCCCCTGCAACAAACAACTCATTTTGAATTCTGTTAAGAATATCCGTAATGTCTGAATCTAAATCATAAGATAAAGCAATCCCTAAAGATGCATTTGCCTCATCTATTGTCCCATAAGCAATTATTCTAGGATGAGTTTTCGATATACGAACATCTCCTTGCAATCCAGTTGTTCCACTATCGCCAGTTTTAGTGTATATTTTCAATAGTATTCCAATATTGAATTAATTATTATGTTGTTCGAATTAGATTAACTAGAAAAACTGATTAATCATGTGTAAAACGATTAATCTATCTTGCTTCTGGATTTTTTAAACACCTCGGCAAATCTGAAAAATATTCCAAGGCAGGGATGGATTGATAAACTTGCAATTAAGAATCCAGAATCTGTAGCTGATCATACTTTTTCTATGGCAATTATTGGAATGATTTTGTCAGACTCTAAAAAATATAACACAGAAAAAATTTTAAAAATGATTCTTTTGCACGATTTGGCAGAATCTGTTACAGGGGATTTTACTCCAGAGCAAATACCTGCAATTGATAAAAAAAGATTAGAGAATAAAACCATGGCCGAGATTTTATCAAACCTTCCAGAAGAAATTCAAGATCAATACCTCAAGATTTGGGATGAATATCAAGATAGCAAAACTGCAGATGCTAATTTTGTTCATCAAATAGATAAATTTGAAATGGCGTTACAAGCTAAAATTTATGAAAAACAAACCAATCCAGAAAAAACCAAAGTGTTTTTAGAATCTGCCAAAAAGGAAATCACAGATGAAAATTTGGTAAAAATGTTAGAGAAATTATGTGGGGTGCATTGAATTCTGTCTGAAAATTCTAAAGATGAACTAATTGAAGCTCAAAAGCAGGTAATTGGAATATTGTTTGAGGTAATTAAGCGACTTCAAGCAAATAATGATTTGGATGAAGAGTATTTCCAAATAATTTCTGATGATAAAAAAACAAAACAAAGTCAAGAAAGATTAGAATCTATTCTAAATGAGAGAGCAGAAAATGCCAAAATTGTTGGAAGATTATTGGCTAAACTAGAAGATTAATTCCCACAACCGCAATCATCATCAGAAATAATGTTAAGCTTTAGGGTTTGTTGAAATTTGTTTTGAACATAATGTGCCAAATTAATTACCCTTACACGTGAGTTTTTGTCTTGCCAACTACCTTCATTTTCAAACCATGACTCAATATCGTCCAAATCATATCTTTCTCCACTCTCAATCATTTGTCGAAAAACTGATTTTATTTCCTCAATTTCTGATTCTTTCAAATTATTTTTATCTTCTACCAGAGTCGTAATTTCGTTTAATTTTATAATTACATTATTTGTTAGTGGCATGATTATTCTTGTGAAAAAATCATTTATCTAAACTTATTCATGTCATTTGCAATTTCTAATTTGAAATTTTTTTCAAGGTATTACTTTGCTATTGTTTTTATATCAATTCAAATCTTTTATTTTTATGCAGTATTTTCAGGCTTTAAAACTTGGTCAAAAAAGAGTAGAATCATCTAGAGAATACTTGAACAAGATTGCAGATGGAAAAGCAATGCCTGCTTTGGCTTTAAGAGACAATAAAACAAACGTTTGGGAACCTGTAGGGGAAGAGAATCTCTATGCATTTGTTGATGAATCTGCAGGATTTGTTTTAACTGATAACAGCGGATACATTTTAGCTCTTGTGGATAAAAATGGAACATCAAAATCTATTGTACAAGGAGTTACAAAAGATCAAAAAGAAAATTTTGAATCGATGTTCAAAGCAGACAATATATCTGAATTCAAGGGAAAAGTAATTTTACCAGTATAGATAAATTCACAAATTTTGTGCTTAAAATTGCCCCCAAACCTTTTTGAGGGAATGCCTTTGCATTTACATTATGAAAAAACACTCTCAAGAAGTTGAGGTAAGTGGACACCTAATTGACTCCATGGTTTTAACAAAAATTTTTGATAAAATCATGAATCGGGGTGGAGAATTTGAAATCTTGGAATTAAATGTAGGAAAAAAGAAAAAAGATTCCAGTCATGCCAAACTCCTAATAACTGGAAAAAATGCCAAACACCTAGAAGAAATTACTGATGATATTCACCGTGAAGGTGCAATCCCTCTTAATGAAAAACAAGTCAAATTAAAAAAAGCAGTAAAAGACATGGTTCTTCCCGATAATTTTTACAGTACTACAAACAATGATACTTGGATTTTTCACAATGATTTGTGGATTCATGTAGAAAACCAAATGATGGACAAATGTGTTGTAGTTAAGAAAAACAGAGCATTTTGTGTTCCAATTAGGGATGTAAAAAAAGGGGATCTCATAGTAGTTGATGAAATAGGGGTTAAAGTGGCACCTCCTCAACGTCCAAGGGATGCGGCAAACATCTTTGCATTTATGGGTAGTAGTAGTTCAAGTGAAAGACCCACTCAACATATTGCAAAAAAAGTTGCACAGGATATCATTCAAACAAAGAAGAAAGGAGGAAAAATCGTAATTGTTGGAGGTCCTGCAATTGTTCATACAGGTGCTGCAAATGCAGTGGCAGATTTGATAAAAAAAGGATACATTAACGGTGTTCTTGCTGGAAATGCTTTAGCAGTTCATGATATAGAGTATGCTACACTTGGAACATCTTTGGGAATGTATGTTCATGATGCCTCATTGGCAAAGAGAGGTCACAGAAATCATATGGATACAATAAATGCTGTTTTCAAAGCAGGCTCAATTTCTAAAATGGTGCAACAAAAAAAACTCAAGAGTGGAATATTTTATGAATGTGTAAAAAACAAGGTTCCATTTGTTTTGGCCAGCTCCATTAGAGATGATGGACCTTTACCTGATGTCATAACAGATGTCGCAGAGGCTCAAAGAGAATACAAAAAAGTTCTCAAAGATGCCAGTATGGTAATCATGATTTCAACGATGCTTCACTCTATTGCGACAGGGAATATGCTTCCTGCCGGAGTTAAGGTCATTGTGGTGGATATCAATCAACCAACTGTAACAAAACTAATGGATAGAGGAACTTGGCAAGCTTTGGGAATTGTGTCAGATGTTGGTGCCTTTTTGCCCCTTGTAGCTCAAGAAATTAAGAAATTAAAATGATCAACTAATAGTTTG
>JBMSGE010000102.1:0-4024 GCA_049414205.1 Nitrosopumilaceae archaeon | reverse complement strand
CTTGCAGACAAAGTATAATCCATAGATGTTGCATTAAGGTATGTGTCACCAACCCAATAAGAAAACTTTGTAGGTACAGGATACACTCCAACAATTGGAGTGCCTTCAAATTTTTCATTTGGTTGGGATATTCGTAATTCTTGTACTGTTCCCCATGAACCGGCTCGGCTAACAAGAGATAATTCATCACTGGTAACTTTGGTGTTATTGTTTTGATCAGTCCAATCATAAAGATAAAGAGAAGATATTCTCAGATCATTTGCATAAAGGTCATCTGTTTTGTTCATAAATGTGGTAAAGGGAAAATTTACGTTTAGTATCAATAGTTCCGTATCATCTGGAATTGGATTTTCTTTACCGTAAAATCCTCCCAATTCTTTGTGTGATTTAACATCTGAGAGTCTGATATAATTTGGAGCATATGCAGGCTTTTCTTTTAATTCGTCGTCTTTAAGATAGTTAAGATCCTTTTGTCTAACTTTGGTTTCTCCATCAAGTTGATCTTTTTTTATTAGAGATGTTTTTTGGGATTTTATTTTGATTTCAATTGGTTGTTCGGTGGGATTTTCAATTGTATAAACTGCAGAACTTTTCTCTCCAGGTAACAAATGTCCTGCAAACCAGCTTGTCATAGGCATTGATTTTGAGGGAATTTGGAATTTTTCAAATCCAATGGATGTAGAATTGTACGAGTCTGCCACAGGGTCTAGAATTTTTTTAATATTGTCATATGACGCATCATTATAAACAACAAAAATTCCATTTTCTCCATTTGCAAATTGTAGTGCAGAATCCACATTAACTAATCCCGATCCCTGATTGAACGGATCATTTTGCAAGTCCGTTGCAGTAGACATTAAGATGTTTTTTATGTAAAATGGATCGTATTCTTTTGATTGTTTGTTTAATCCCTCCATTAAAACAGCGGCACTTCCAGAGACAATTGGTGCAGCCATACTAGTTCCGCCAAATAAAGAGAATGATTCTTTTTTGGAGTCTTTTTCAGATTTTAACATTGAAGAGGGTACAAATCCATGTGCACCAATACTCATAATGTCTGGTTTAGGATCTCCAATAATTCCAGGCCCCCTACTAGAAAAATCCACGACGTGGTTGTAGTGAGTAGTGGTGTTGCCAAATCTTGGTTGATTATCAAATGGACCATAACCAACAAAAACATTGTTTGTAGTTGCTCCAACTGAAATTCCAAAGGGCGAGGCATTTGGCATTCCAATAGTCCCATATCCAGGACCGGAATTTCCAGAACTTGACACAATTGTAATTCCAGGATAATCTGGATCAAGAGAGTGAGGAGTTACCAAAATGCCTTGAATTAAAGACAAAGCATCCATTCCAGGTGCAGATTTGAGAGAAGGAAAGTTTGAGATACCCCAACTGTTAGAGATTATGTCGACGTTTGGTTTTCCTGAAAATTTCCATTTATCCTCATTCTGTTCAAATCCTGCAGCCCACAACCACGCATAGACAGTATCTCCAAACCACAATGCCTTTATTGGAACAATTTTTGCTCCAGGCGCCACCCCTTTTATCACATACTTTGAGGTGTTATTGTAGATATCATATTCTTGCACGCCTTTTGAGCTAATTGATGCAGCACTTGCAGTGCCATGTCCCATAAAGTCAGTCATCACTCCAAAATATTCTCCATCAGGATCAATTGGAGGTAGAAGTGTACCGTTTATGGCATTTAATTTATCATCAATGTTTATTGTTTTATTTTGAATGACATTGTGAATATCTAAGACTCTAGCCCCAATGGTTCCAGCAGAATAATCGGATTTCCCGTCCTCATTTGAGTCATAAACTAAAAATTCATTTCCACTGCCTAAGATTATTGGTTTTTCATCAGTAAAATCAAAATCATAGTTTGGTTTTTCGCCAGGTTCCAAATCAAATCTTGTGTAGTCTTCCCACGATGTGGAAAGATCTGGAATTATTGTATCGTATTTTCCTGGCTCATTTGCATCAACAAAGAGTACTGGTACCACCTGTATTCGCACTTGTCCTGAAAAACTGCCCTGATACATTATTCCAAGATGATAAATGCCGCTTTTAGATTGGATGTAATCTCTGTTGTTGTCTCCAATTTTCATATCCGTAGTTAATGTTCCATTAAAAACAACTTCTGGTCCCGCTTGCGGAAAAAACGAGTTGTATATTGGAACCTGTGTTCCTTTGCCGCCCTGAGAGATGTCAAGAAAGACTCCCTCTTTTCCGACATAAACCCCAGAGGTAGTTTTATCTGGTAATGGCTTGCTATAATTTCGGATAATATTATCATCATCAATAAATGCAAAAAATGTTGCATTAGTCAAGATTATTCCCTGGCCATCAGGATCAATCATAACTGGGTAGTTGTTCTTGTCTCTTGCAAGTGAATCTTGAATGTCTGGGTTTGAGAAATCTACCCCCGTATCCACTACTGCAATAGTTATTCCATCTCCTGTAACGCCGTACTTTTCTTCTGCCAATGAAGAGCCAGTAATTTTTCCAATTCTTGATGCATCTGTAATTTCTGAGTGAAAGTCCAGCTCAAAGTCTTCTATTACATGATATCCACGCGCAACAAGACTAGAGACTGAATTTTCTTCCAGTATTGCAACATGAAAAAATCCCCTGTCAGACTCTACACCATACAGTGAATTTTTTTGCAAAAAATCAGATTCGTTTGCTCCTGCTCCAAAAATCACATATCGCTTGTAATTATTTTCTGCAAAGAAATCTGCAGGAACATCTACAATGCCTGAATCAAAAATGTCATAATTTTTTGTAACAATATTTGTCTGCGCCAAGTCACCACCTGTAAAACCATATGAATTTGCAAATAGAGATGAGAGAAGAATTATTGAAAAAAAGATTGCCGTCTTCGGCATATGATTGTTGATCAATTCTACATTATTATAACTATCTTCTTCGTGCAAGTATTGCAACTTGAAGAGCTACAATAATTCCAATAGATGCCACTATTGGAAACAGCAAAGAGTTTAGCTGAGATGATGCCTCTTCAATGTTTACAACTGAATTTGATACAGATTCTACACTAGAGTCAATATTACTACTTGCACTCTCTAGTGTGGAGCCAAATTCCTGAACTTCAGATTTTAGTGTTTCAAGTTCTGCAGAAGTCTCATCTAAAATTGAGTTTAATTCAATTATCTGTTCAGATATCCCACTAATATCCTGACTTTGCACCAAAGTTGCAACAGAGCCATGAGATATTGTTCCTTGACTAAATGCTACAACATGAAAAACATAAGTTCCTTCTTCTCTTGGAGTATAATCAACAAAATACAATCCTTGATGTAAGGTAGTAAAAGCATCAGTAAGAGTTTCAACTTTTCCTGATGGTAAATGAACATGAGTAGTTTCAAGAAGTTTGCTTGGATCGGTTCCAATTAAAAGACCATCACTTGTAGTTTGGACAAACACTCGAAATGTGTTGTTAATTGCTGCAGTTTCTGGGGCAAATACCAATGTGTTTACATTTCTTTCTACTGGAACGTCAATTAACTCAGTTGTTGATGTAAATTTAACATCTATTTTTTGAGATAGTCCACTTTGTTCTGTGCTAATTACCTCAACAGTATATGTCCCAAAGGGAAAACTAGATGAGGATTCAGGCCATGTGATAAGAACATGACTAAAAGAGCCATCGACGTTTGTTGTTATCTGATCAAATCTTGCAATTGTTTCATCTGGTGCAAATAGTCTAATTATCAAATTTTCATTTGGTAGCCCCTGCCCATAAACAAATAATGGCTGATTCTCACTGAATACTTGCGAGTTTGTTGTAACTTGTAATTCTGAAAAACTATTTTGAATCGGAATTGACAATAACGGAATCAAAAATAAAATTATTATTTTTTTATTCATGTCAGATATTCTGAATATTTTCACCTAGATATTACTTCTGGAAAAATTGTCCATAACTATCGTTAAGTCGGAATTCAAAAAAAAGAAAAGGAATAGTGTGAATTTTCTAGTCTTAGTTGACAGTTACGCT
>JBMSGE010000101.1:0-4076 GCA_049414205.1 Nitrosopumilaceae archaeon | reverse complement strand
ATTTTTGCTGTTTGGCAAGTTACAAGGGAGCTTATTCTAATGAACAATCATTAAATTTTGTAATTCCTATAATGATAATTCTGTTTTTGGGAGTTATTTACGTAATGACCCAACGCGCTGGAGCCGAATTTGTAAGCTTTATCTTAATTGGAGTAGCTGCCCTTACAATGTTTTACTGGGTAAAAGTTTTGAAGAAGATGACCAAAGAGCAAAAACCAATCTTTTCGGCAAGAGAGCAAGAGGCCAAAAATTGGGTATATGATCTCATAAAAGGTGATGGAGATTTTGTATTTGTTGCAGAAGTTCCAGGACCTGAAGATAAAATAATGGTAAGACTAATTGACGGAATCTTATACATACGAGGCTCTGCAGGATTTTCAAAAGAAGTGCCAATTGAAGGATCAAATGGAATGCAGATTTTTGATTTCAAGTATAGAAACGGAGTTTTAACACTTCGAATAAAAAACGATTAGAGACTTTTAGCTAATTCTAATTTCTGTGGTAAATATTTTTCAGTAATATTTGTCAACCCATATTTTGAGAAAGCCTCCAACTCTGCCTTTCTTTTCAATCTCAAGAATACCTCTAATTCTTTTTTCCATATTCCATCCAAATACCTAGGATCTTTTTGCAAGTCATAGCATCTCTTAATGTCAGATTCAGTCATTGGAATTGTAGGTAGTTTGTATTTTTCAATATCTGTAGCCCAAACACCAACCCATTTGGCATCAGGGACTGTCAATTCTCTGAGGTGTGCAGCATTAGCAGAACCAGATTTAATCACCATGGCAATGTGCTCTCCATACACATCCCCGTCTGTTAGGATGATAACAGGAAGTTTCATTTCATCATGAAGTCTTTTTAGTAATGTTCTGGTGGATCGTGGAGCTTGTCCTCCAGTATTGATAATAATTGATTTGAATTTTTTGTCAACTTGTTCTTCAACAAATCTGGTGAATAAACCACCTTTTTCAATTGCAATTACAATTTCTGCACTTGTATCAACTAATTCAGCAGTAGTCAAACTAGGACCTATGGCATAACCATCAGGATGGTTAGCAAGATTCATCGATTTACCCTCATATCCCGGAATTGTATATTCTATATTCAAATCTCCAAAAATTGAGCTTCTTTCTTCAGGAAATATATGAAAATCTTCTCGTGGACGCGATGTGACTGCTTCTAAATCGACGATAATATTATCAGATTCAGACTGGTCTTCAAAATCAATTGCAAATGCTTGGGATGAATAGTAAATATCCCTCAAAGTTGAAGATTTTTTTTCATGTGTTAGTCTATTTGCAAAAAATGCAAGCCACATTAGTTGGGTAAATGATCTTAACTGAGAAGTGTTTCTAGAACTTCTTAATGCAGTTGCATTTCCTAAAATGTATTGTCGGAGTTTTTTATCATAAACAATATTGCTTACTGATCTGCTCGGGATAGAGAATTTTGGGAACTGTCCGCTATCGAGATCTTCATAAATTTTGGCGCCGTGACTTTTGAGCATTTCAAGAATATTTTTTTGTTTTTCTGTTGCCTTTTTCTGTAATGCCTTTGCTTTGTCAGATTTTTTACTCATTTTCTATTGGTTTCTCCTCTTGTAGTATCTTTTGTACATTGGGCTCTTTTTTCTTTCCTGCAAGTTCAGTACAGAATTCAGCAATTAATGGAATATATTTTGCATAAAGATTTGCCCTCTTTTTTGCAGCTTCGGCTTGTCCTTTCTTATTCATAAAGACAGAAAGTTTTCTGGCAATAAACTGGATTGCTAATTTTAATTCCTTTTCGATTTCCTGTCTGTCTGCAACGTTTTCTTTTCCTACCGTTTTATATGGAATTCTTGTAGAGCAAATATGTGAAACAATAACTAATGGAGGGTCGCCTTTTGCTTTGTACCGACTCCAATCAATATCATTGACGACTTTTAAAACAACATCACTTCCTTCATCATATAACAAGGGAATTCTATTTGCGTATCTGTAGACCTTAATTCCTCTAGTACTGATATTTCCACCATATGCAATTCCCATTTCAACTACAAATGGAAAACCTGAATATGCAGAGGCATTTCTTTGAATAACTGCAAGAAAATCAGGTTCGAAAAATTTTTTCATGCCCTTTTCCAAAGGTTCTTCCCCTAAAGGAGCAAGACAGCTTGGGTCCGGAGACATGAAATCATCAAATTTTTGGAGAGCATCACTAAGCTTTACCAATTCCTGGTTAGTCATGGATCCTATTCTTTTTTCAGGCTTGAATCCTGCAAATTGTGCAAATTTTACCGCCGTTGTTGGGCCAACCCTTTGGAACCGTTTATTCAAAAATGCAGTCAAGGTTTCTCCTTGAACAGTATTTGTTAGTTGACGGTAATATTGACTCTCAGGGTCCATATCCACAGATTTTGATTGTGAATCTCCAAAGTCCCAATAAAATAATTTTTTGTTTGGGACATCAATATCTTCAATTCTAATTTTATTTAGTTTTTCAAAATCCATTTTTAGAAAAGACATTAATGCAATCACAACTCTTACTTGTCTTGAAAGATTTTTCCAGCGAGTTTTAGCTTTTGTCATTATTGCAGTAAAACTAAGATTCTTTTTTGATAGACCCAAATCTTTTCTAACCTTCTCAATCATTGCATCATCAATTGTTGGAATTTCAAATTGTGATTCAACAATCATTCTTCTGATTGTTTCAACATCAATTCCATATGGGTGAGGTCTAATGATTGTTGGAGGTTTAGGCATTGTTTTTATAATTCTTGGATAATGATATTTTTCTCCCTTAGGATCATCAAATGTAATTGTTGCATAAGGAGTGATAAGTGATGTTTGGTATACGTAGTCTCTTATTTTTGCTCCAGCCTTTGAGTAATCACCTTCCAAGAAAATACTTACTGACAGACCTTTTTTTGAAACATCTTTTGTTTTATGTTTCAAAATTACTGGTTTGTTCTTTTGAATGTCTAACAATAATTCGTATTCTTCAGAAGTTTTTCCATCTGTTGAACTTTTGACAGTTACCGGTTTGTTTGTGGTGATTTGTCCATACAAAATTGCCATTGTGGCACCTAACCCAAACATGCCTCTTGCTTGTTTTAGTCCAAATTTAGAACCATAAAGCACCGTACCAAAAGCTAAGGGAACGTGTTTGGATTCAATTCCAGGGCCATTGTCCTTTACAGTTAGAATGTAGGGTTTGGGGTCTGGTTTTTCGGGGTCGACTGCCTTGATAGTTAGGTGAATGTCTGGAAGAATACCCTTTTGATCACAGGCATCAAGCCCATTTTCGACAAATTCCCTTACTGCAGTGTATAAGGATCGAGTAGGATTACTAAAACCGGCAAGATCTCGATTTCTATAAAAGAACTCACTTGGTGAGATCTGATTGAATTTTTCTTTAATCGAAGACATTTTGATCTTCCCATAGTTTCATTCTTTCTTCTTTTCCTTTTCTGTTTGCAGTTTCTAATTTGTTATAGACTGCTCCATGCATACTTCCATTAGATATTGAGGAAATTGCATCTACTGCTAATCTTAGTTTATTGGTATCACCTATTATTGAAACTGTTTTTCCATACACGGAGATTAAAGTTCCAGTTAAATTTTCCATATTTCGTCTGGCCTTCCCACTTTCTCCAATTAGTCTCCCTTTAATTCTTTCAATATTTGAGCTAGATTTTCCTCCAAATTCTCTCAAATCAATAACATGTAAAGCATTTTCACCTTTAATCAAAGTAAGTGCATTCTCTGGAGAAAAGCCTCTACTAATTGCAGTTACAATCTCCATTGCCTTGAATGGTTGAATTTTTTCAACATCATCATTTGACTTTATCCAAACTTCTCCGGTACTTCCATCAATGTCCAAAGTAACATGACAAATTTCCTCAATTTTGGATTTGACACTTCCAGACTTTCCGATTAATACTGCAATTCTGTCATTTGGTATTCTAATTAATTTCTCAAAACTCATGATATTATTTCCTCTAGGATTTCTTCTGGATCATTGACATCGATGCCACGTTTAGAAAAGAATCTGGTTATGTTATTAATATCTCTTTTAAGAAATTCTTGAGC
>JBMSGE010000100.1:0-4108 GCA_049414205.1 Nitrosopumilaceae archaeon | reverse complement strand
TCAACTGCAATTTTACCATCTTTTTCTGGTACAAAATCAACTGAATTTCTAATTAGATTATCTAAAACTTGTCGTAATCTATGTTTGTCAGATTTTAAAATTAAGTTCTTTGGACATTTTACTGTAAAGTCAATTTCTTTACTTTTCATTAGATGATTGTTATTTTCTTTTAGTTCATTCATAAATTCATCTAGATTAAATTCAGTAATCACAAATGTCATTTTCTTCATATCTAATTTTTGGACATCAAGTAAATCACTAATCAAACGTTCCAATAAAGTAGCATTAGATTCAATTTTGCCGATAAAATCAATCTGATCATCATTTAATTTACCAAACGTATCAGTATCCTTTAGCATTTCACAATAACCTTTGATTGGAACAAGTGGCGTATTTAGTTCGTGGGTCATCATAGATGAGAATTCTTCTTTTCGAATCTCAGCCTCTTTGACATTTTTCAAAGCATCAGATAGTTTTTCTTCTAGGATTTTTTGATTTGTAATATCAGTGAGAATTGCAATGTATTGCTCAGGCTTGCCATCATCTCCCAAAAGAGGAGAAATTGTGGCTTTTGACCAATAATAAGAGCCATCTTTGGCTTTGTTTTTTATGTCTCCTTTCCAGGCTTTACCTTCTGAGAGTGTTTCCCACATGTCCTTGAAAAATTCTTTATCATGATAGTAAGAACTTACAATTCTTGGGTTTTCTCCCAATAGTTCTTCTCTTGAGAATTTGGAAACCTTGCAGAAATCATCATTTACATAAATTATGGAGCCAGTAGTGTCGGTAATCAAAACATTTGCGGATTTATCTAAAGCCTCCTTAAAATTGGACAAGTCTTCTTGTTGTTTTTTTATAAGATTCATGTTTTCTACCAGAGCCATGTTTGAATCTTCGAGTTTTTTTGTTTGAACTTTGACTAGACCTTTTAGATTATCTTGAGTTGATTTTACATAATGTAGTAGTTTTTCAAAACCATTGGTTAGTTGATCTAGTTCATTATTGGAGGATTCAGGTTTTTTATCCAGTTTTACGTTGAAATTTCCTTTACGAATTTCATTCATGGTTGTGCTTAATTTTTTAATTGGAGAAGAGATGGTTCTGGAGAAAAATATTGCAAGTAAAACAATTCCTGCAAGTAGCATTGAGAAAACACTTAGTAGTTTAAATTGTAAATCATAGATTGGGGAAAATACGTTTTCTAACTCAATTTCTCCTACAATACAGAGATTACCATCTTCAAGAAGTTTTAAAATTCCTAAAACTTCTTTACCATCTTTATTGACGTATTGTTCAGAAATTAATTGACCAGCAAAACATCTGTCAATCTGATTTGATTCATTGTTCCAGTTTTGTGTAGCATATTTTACAGATGAATCACTAGTAACTTGTCGAGAAACACTATCAACTAAGAATATTTCATGATCATTATCCAATCCACTACTGAGATCCTGTGGATCAATAACGTTAAGGGGTGTTTGTAATAATATTCGTCCATAGTTGTTACCATTCAAATCTTTAAGATCTTCGGCAAAAGTAATGTAATTATGACTAAATATTCGATTTTTTTGGAGTCCGCCAAAAAAGTATTTGCTGTGATTAGCATCATCAATTAGATCACTTGGTAATTTGTGACCAATGAATTCTCTTTGTGTACTAGCAAGGATATTACCATCTACATCGGAAATGAATATTGCTTCAATCGAAGATCTTGTTTCCTCATTTCTAAAATTATCCAAAGAATTTGATCTTGTTTCGACAAGCATGGCATCAATATGGATTTGGATTTTGTCTAATGTCGCAGGTTGATTTAAGTTGTTTGAATTCAGCTGAAGTGGAAAAAATGTGGTGGCAAATAATTTAGTTTGTGTTTGTCTTGTATCAAAGTAATGTTCAATATCAGATATTTTAGAAATTAAAGAAGAGTCAAGCGCTGATTGTTTTTGATTAACTAGATCATCTGAAATTTCTGTGATACTTATTCCCTCCAAGATCATGATTGGGATTAAAGCAATGCACAAAAAGAGAATTACCAGTTTGCTGTTAAGATTCATCCTAGAAATACCTCGCAGTTTTAATTGAAATTTTAGGGACTAAGTAAAGAAATTTGTTTTGGTTATTTGAAGAGTTCAATTGGAATCAACGAAATTCAAAAAAAACTCTCAGCTAGTAATTGCCGTTAGTAGTTCATTGAGTTGAATTGGTTTTTTAAGACAACCCTGGATTCCCTCTTTCTTTAGCAAATCGTTAATTTGGCTAGTAGTAAATGCAGTTGCAGAAAATATTACAATTTTTTGATCTTTTAGAATTTGTTCTCTTTCGAGAGTTTGAATAATATCAATTCCACTTAATTCAGGCATTGAAATGTCTAATAATACAACATCATAGTTTTCTTCTTTAATGCGCTCTAATCCATCTCTTGGATCATTTGTTACAACATTTTCAAAGCCCTTTGCTTTGAGGAACTTTGATAGCAAACCTGTGATATCTTGGTTATCGTCAACTATGAGTACTTTCATGATAGTATTCATTAGCTTGTCCTATATAGCAAAATGTTTGTTCAGTTTCAACAATTATTTTAAGTAAAAAAATTCAAAATTAGATTTTTTATTGTATTATCTAGTATCTTCGAAAATTGATCTTTTGAAAATAAATAAAAACACACTCCAAAGACTAGCATCAGGGCCGGTGGTTTAGGGGTATAATGTCGCGTTCGCAACGCGAATGTCGGGGGTTCGATTCCCCCCCGGTCCACCATCCAGAAACTATTATACATTAACAAAAATTATGAAAGATATGGAAGTTTTTGATGGAAAAAAGGCGGCGCAAGAATACATGTCAAAACATACCTTGGCTTTCTCCACTCCAGAATTGACACTAATGAGATTTGCATTTTGGTTGGGAGATGCAGTACCAGATCCTAAAGGCAAAGAAGAATCAGTTCCAAGAATGTTGACATTTATGACTGAACAAGACTTTGCACCTGTTTTAATTGACGATGAAACTTATGTTCCAACAGGTGCTGTGAAAAATAGTGGTGGCATGTATGGAAATCCTCAAACAGAAAACGTTGCAGAAGGAAAATTCTGTTCTGAATGTGGGACAAAGTTATCGGCAACAGCAAAGTTTTGTCCTGAATGTGGGACAACCCAAGAGTAATCTACTAAGAATTTTATAATTTATTTCCACACTTTGTGCAGAATTTTGCATTAGGGCGTAATGGAGAACCACATGATGAGCAATTATTTCCACTAGACATTTGTCTTGGCATAAGAGCAGGATCTGGCGTTGGTAATGTTCCTGGCTCACCAAAAGCTTGTTCTGCTGAAACAATTCCCGGAGGACCTCCTACTGGATTATCGGCTGTTCCTGGTCTTTGTGCTGGTGGCATTCCCATACCACCTGCCATTCCCGGAGCACCCATTCCTGGCATAAGCCCTGGAGACTGAGTACCGCCAGAACCTGATTTTAGTGATTTTCTTATTTCAAAAATTACTTTGATTGCTAAAAATTCCAAGGCAGAATATGCGACAACATAATCCCCTAATCTTTGAAAGAATTCTTTATCTCCAATTTTTCCTTGTTTGTACATATTGTTTGTATCAAGAAAGGTTTCATAGTAGCCTTGAGATTCTTGAAAAAGGCTATCTAATTTATCAAAAAGCATGTTAAGTGTATCTACTTCACCAAATGACATAGCACAACTCCTCTAATGGAATATTAATTACTTTAGGATCGATTATATGATAATTTTATTCCTGAACCGCCTGACTGAACCTGTAGACAAATGAGAATTTTTCGTCAGAGAATATACTAGTTTTTTATTGTATTTTCAGGTGCTCTTTGATTTTAGATACATCTTCACCTATCATTGCAATTTGACTACTAAGAGCCCAAACGGAGTTGCGCGCTTGCATATTTTGATTGTTCAGGTATTTTACTAGAGTCAAGGTGAATTCTGTATTTTTTGTTTTTTCAAGATAGATAATTATTTCCTGAATTAATTGAGGCGGTAATCCGTGGTCTAATTTTTCCATTAAGGCTTTGCAATCTTCATCATTTTGAATGGACATGATATACCAAACCATACATTGTATTTAGTTATTAA
>JBMSGE010000099.1:0-4274 GCA_049414205.1 Nitrosopumilaceae archaeon | reverse complement strand
TTAGCTGCTGAATCTGCCATCCATCAAGGCTAATCTGTTTTACCATGCATATGTATTGCATTTTTTCTATTTATTATGCCCCTTTAGCTAAAAGCTAGCTAGTTTGTTGATTTTTGATTAAAAAAATTCACAAAAAATAAAAGAAAAAAGAATCACAAATTACCTAGTGCTCTAGAGTGCTTTCCAGTGTGAGGTCTCTCGCCAGAGTATTTTCTTCTCATATGGCCTGATGGTCTTCCATCAAGTAACTCTAAGAACCAGGATTCGTGTTCAATCTCTTCAGCTAAGATATCTGCTGCAATCTCGTATGTCATAGGATCTTTTCCATGAGTCATTTTACAGATTTTATTCCAGTTTATGATGGCGCCTTGTTCTGCTTTGAGGCATTTTTCCAAAATTTCATGTAGTGTTGTGCTTCTGTCTGATTGCAAAAATTCTGCTCCTGCTTTTTGACAAAAGTCAACAATATCTTTTGGAAATTCTCCGCCTAACTGGAAAATTCTGTCAATACATGACTCAAAATGGCTAAGGTCTTCTAGTCTTGCATCCTCAATTACTCCTTTGATTCCCTCGCCTTCTAGTCCTGTACAGAAAGACCTGAGATTTGTAAAGTAGTAATAAGCTACAAACTCTACTGATGCATTAATCACTAGTTCTTTGATTAACTCATCGACATCAAGACCATTTTGTTTTAGAAACTCTACTCCTACAACGTGGTGTTTTGAGTCTGACATGTGTTGAGTCTATATGAGTTTCATAAATACATTGCAATTTGTTCTAAAAACTTAGAATATCTCTCCAGAAAGGTTTCGGGAAAATAGCTATATGCGGGGACATGGGAGCTATTTGTTTTCTGGAGTGATATATGGGATAATTCTTGTAATTTTTTATTTAAAAAGTGAGTCTGCACTGCACTAGATTGAATTCACTTTATTCTACTGATATTCTGATTTTTTGCCCGTCAATGTCATCGTCTTTGTACTCTTGACATGTCTGCTCAAAGTTTACTGTTTTTACTCGGACCAAAAAGGCCAAATCTTCTGATTTTTCTTTTATCATTTCTAGTGATTCATCATCAAGATCTAAAATTGATGCGACATTGAGAACATCAGTTGGATTGTATCCTTTTTCTTTTCTTAGTGTTTGAATTCTTCTGGCAACATCTTTAATCAGACCTCTTGCCATCATCTCTTTGTTTCTAGATGTAGAGATAAAGACAACATATTGATCTCTTTTTGATGAAGCATAATTTTCTGCAGCATCAAAATCAACTACAAAGTCTTCTGAATCCAACTCAATTTTCTCTCCGTCAATATCAAATGAAAATGAATTTGATTTTTGCAATGATGCTGTAATGTCTTCTGGATTTGTTTCTCCAAAGTTTTTTACCAGTGCACCCATGTGTTGTTTGGCTTTGGGTCCAATTCTTTTTCTCTCTAGTTCTACAAGTGGTTTTGCTGGAAGGTTGAGATTTTGTAGTTCTGTGATTTGTTCTAATCCTGATTGTTTTTCTGTTTCAAATATTGAGAATTTCTCAACGTTTAACTGAGATTTGAGAAGATCTGATAGTGATTCTAGTTTTTCTTTTTGCCCCTTGCTCACACAAATCAATGCCTCATTTAGTGGCCATCGTCGCTTGAGTTTTCCTTTCATTCTGGCAGCAGCTGAAATTGATACTACTTCTTTTAGAATGTCAAATGATTCTTCAATCTCCTCGTTAACCAAACCTTCTTGGTATTTTGGCCACGAATCAAGCAAGATGCTTTGTTTTTCTGCAAATACAGTCTGGTAAAGATATTCACTTGTAAATGGACACAATGGGTGAATCAGAATATCAAGTGTGTGCAACACCTCTTTGAGTACTGCATAGATTGCAAGTCTTCTGTTCTTTTTTGATTCATCTTCATCCCACAACTCTCCTCGGGTAATTGGGATGTAGATTTGGCTTAGGTTGTTTATTATGTAATCATCAATTGCCTTTGCAGCTTCGTGATATTTGCATGATTCATTTTTTTCTGTGATTTTTTTAATTAGTTTTTGTAGTTTTGATAAAAGCCAGATGTCAGGTGATGATAAGAGTTGGTTTTCTTTTGCCCATTGTACTGTGTTAGTTGAATCGTAATTGTCATACTCGCTGTTTTGTTTAAAGTAAAGATGCAAGTTGTATAGTGTATTAATTACCTGATATGGTCTTGACATTAACTCTTCAGTGCTAAAGCTTAGCGGCTCAATTGGACTTGCCTTCCAAATAAAATAAAATCGTACCAAATCAACTGGGTATTTTTCTAGTAATTCTTGTCCTTCAATTACATTGCCTTTGCTTTTGCTCATCTTGCCACCTTTTTCATCAAGTACATGGCCTTGGAACAAAAATGACTTGTATGGAGGGGTTGCCGCATTGTTTAGAATTACATTTTCAATTAACAGTGTGTATGCCCATCCTCTGGTCTGATCAATTCCTTCTGTGAAAAATGGCGCTGGAATTTCTTTTGTATATTCATCATCAGTTAATGACGAGTATGGGGCAGAACCACTATTGTGCCAAGTATCTAGGACATACTCTTCTCTTTTTGTATTGGTACTTGAGCACTTTTTGCACTTTATTGTAACATTGTCAATCCACGGTCTATGTAATTCAAAATTCTCACCATCTGGAAGGTTATCTGACGCATCAATGATTTCTTGACGTGAAAAGAACCAATTTTTCTCACCACAATCTGCACAATCCCAAACAGGTAATGGACATCCCCAAATTCTTTCTCTAGATATACACCAAGGGTGTCTCTCTTTGATTATTCCTAGGAATCTGTTTTTTGGTTGATCAAAGAAGTATTCTACTGATTCTGCAGCATCAATTGCCTTGTTATCTAGTCTATCTAATTTGTAAAACCATCCTTTTCTTGCAAGCCACACAATTGGGTGGTGTGACCTCCAACAAAGTGGATACTTGTGTTTGATTTTGCCAATTCTAACTAGTGCGTTACAATCTTTGAGGTCCTCAACAATTGTTCTGTCTGCATCTCGAACGAATAGTCCTTGATATGAGCCCGCATCAACAGTAAACTTTACCTCATCATTAATGGGGCTGAATACTTTGACTCCTCTTTTGTTTGCAATTTTAATATCTTCTTCACCGTTTGCAGGAGATAAGTGAACTAGCCCACTTCCAGTTGTTGCATCAACAAAGTCTTCAGATACTGCAACATGGAAATTTTCTTGTTTTGCACATTCGGCTAATTGAGGAATTTTGTCAAGTAATGGGTGAATGTATTTTTTCCCTTCAAACTCTGCACCCTTTACAGTTTTTTCAACTTTATAATCTTCAATTTTTACTTCAGTCATAAATTCTTCCAGTCTGGTTTTTCCAACAACCCAACTTTCATTTTCAACTTTGACATAAACATAATCTTCTTCTGGATGCAATCCCACCATTGCATCAGTAACTAGAGTAAATGGCATGGTAGTCCAAACTATGAGATATGCATCCTCCTCTGCAAGTTTTACTTTGTAGTATAATGATGGGTCTTTGACTTCTTCATATCCTTGGTTGACTTCTGCATGACTAAGTGATGTTTGGCAACTTGGACAATATGCAATTACAGTAAAGTCTTCTTCTAAAATGTTATTTTCATGTGCCTTTTTGAGTACCTGCCATTCGCGTTCAATGAATTCATCTCTAAAAGTCCAGTAAGCTTTTTCATGGTTAAATGACATTCCAAGCAAGTCATCGACTTGAACCCATTTCTCATTGTATTTTTTTACAACGTTTTTGCACTCTGAAACTATCTTTTCAATTCCAAATTTGTTGATGGCCTCAGTCTTCCCACCTGTAACTCCTAACTCTTTTTCGACTTGAAGTTCAACTGGCAATCCTTGAGTATCCCAGCCTCCATTAAACTCAATTTTTTTACCTTTTAGAGTGTTGAATCTATACCAGAGATCTTTGATTACTCGCCCCCTTAGATGTCCTGCATGGGGAATTCCATTCATGGTAGGGGGACCTTCGATGAATCTGATGTTTTCAGGTTTGTCTGATTCTAGGATTAATTGTCTGATCTTGATGGATTTTGTATATTTTTGAACTTGTTTTTCAATTGATTTTGCGTCAAATTTGGAGGATAATTCCATCTAAAACTGTGCGGGGATGGTTCTATTATAAAGCTAAAATCACTTACTTTTCCGATTAGGAATTTGGCAATAATTTGCTGTCTAATTATTCTTGTAGTGTGTAACATGTGACAAGTAGTAAGGCTTAAATCAAATTTTTGAAAGAC
>JBMSGE010000098.1:0-4286 GCA_049414205.1 Nitrosopumilaceae archaeon | reverse complement strand
CAAAAAAAGCAGATTTAGGAGTTGGGAAATTGTTTTTGGCACCAATAGGAAAACTCGAAGAGCAAAACATGAAAAAACACTTTTGCAAAAACTGTGAAGAAGAGTTTGACGCTCCGCCAAAGATTCACCTAGAGGAGAACAACCATGAAGAAGTGGCAGATAACCTAGTACTAGTGGAGAGAGGCCAGTACAACTGTCAAAAATGTAATTCTACCATAGGAGAATACAGAGTCTTCCAAAAACAAGACGAATCCCAGGAAGTCGGAAGCGCAAGACCAAGCGATTCCCAATAAATTTTATTTTTATCAACTCGTTTGGAGTATTTTCTCCAAATGTGAATTTTAGGAATTGTGACATCTTTTGCTGAGTTTTGAAAATGCGGTCATAGGAAATTTTAATATCACCTACATACTGCTGACAATAAATGGCAAACAATACTCAATCCAAATTAAACAAAATTAAACTGCTAACGGCTGAATTAAAACAACTTGATTATGACTTTGATAAAGCACAGACATTACAAGAGAAAGTTGCCATCCATAACCTAATTGTCTCACAAGCAAAAAAACGACAGCAAAATGAAAAAGAGTTAGAACAGATTAGAAAAGTAAACAGAGTAGTATCATATGCCAAAATAAGAAAAACAAAGAAAAGAAAATAGCCATTAGGCTATCAAATTTGAAAATCAGAATGCAGTTAATATCTAAGACTTGAAAATAGTAATTATGAGCGAAGATTCAGAAGCCGAAAAAATCAAGGCAGAACGAGAAGAGATGAAAGAAGAAGCACATCAGCTTGACCTAAAGGATGGCTACGAGCAAGATGAAGAATATGAAGAATCAGAAGACTAGATTTTTCATTTTATTTCAGAACTAGCCAAAATTAGTTTGAATATCCAGATAACAGAATCCAAACCTAAACTGTCAGTAAATTTATGAAGCCTGGCATCAAATTCATCTTCATTACAACTGCTATTTTTTGCAAAAAATTCTTTTATTGTATTTTTTAGTTCCTCATCACCTACATTTGCATCAATAAGGGATTCAAGTTTTGGAGTATTTCTAGCGACAAGAAACAAAGGAGATAGTTGTTTTCTGAATTCAATAATTCCCAGGTCTGTGATAAACAAATGATAGTTTGAGCCAGCTCGGAATGTTCCAATGGCTTCTTTGAAATACCCTGCACGAATGAATCGAGTCACCATATAATGAAGGTGATCCTGTTTGGGGAGAGTTTTGAGAAGAGTCTGCGGCATGTTTTCTAGCAGGTCTCTTGCAACAACAGATTGGTCCCTACGATGGTAATATAGAAAAGTTAACAGCCAAATTTCCATTTCTGGATTTTGATAATTTGTTGGATCCTCACTCATATGAAACAATAGACTGTCTGAAATATAGATGTGTCAAACAAGTTTTTGGACAAATCTGTGAATGTATTGTCCGACCTTTCAAATGAGCAAGTCAGAAATGCTAGTTTTGGCAAGATGTTAGTTTAATTTCGCTTTACGTCTGCTGAGTGCCAATTTCGCTTATTGCAACTGACACAAAATAGATTCAGGTTTGGTTGCTCTTTTGAGCAATATCTGCAAACTTCTGTAATTGTTGCCATGAAAATTACACTCCGATATTGATTATATCGACTAGTACGTAAAATCAAAAACAGACAGAATTTTGAGCCTGATTTTCCACAAATTTAGGAAAATGACAAACCATTAGGAGGAAATGCCAAATTATTGTTAAAGTGTAAAGAACAACACAATAACCAAGGCATTATAATCATTTTTTTGCCAAAAAGGCCATGATAATCATTTGCACTCACTGTAAAAAGAACCTGCGATTTGATGTTGCAAGGATAATTTATGACAAATGGTATCACAAGAGATGCTTATTTCATATAGCATACTTGGTAAAGTTAGAGAGATTTTTCTAAAGGCTTAATTTTACTGTGATTTACAAAAATTTATGATCCAGTGCAAGATTTGCGGCACTCCTTTGGGAAAAGAGCCAACAACAGAAGAACTCCAAAATCACTGGAAAAAGCATCATTCTTGGCATTGGGAAAAAAATCAAGATAAAACACCTGAAGAAGCATTAATTAAAAAAAGATAAGAATTCTTAAAATTCGATTTTAACCTAATAGCATCAGAGATAAAATGAATGAAGGCGAAATACTGGTCCCACTATTCATAATAGCTGCTGTAGGGATATTTGTAGGAAGCAGAATTTGGATGGCTTTTAGAAATTAATAACCTCTAAATCGCACTATTTCTAAGAAAATCAATGAAACCAGGATTTTACATATCTATGGGCGTTGCCATTGGGGCACTCGTAGTTGGTTTTGTATTGCTCAATGACATTCAGCAAGAAAAAGAATCTGCAAACGTATGGATACAAAAAATACCTACTCAGTGTAATGATGTATGGCAAGCAGAATACTCTGAATACTATGAGATAAATCCACAAATGCAGGATGCCACAAAGCAAGAATCAAAAGAAATCCTCCAGACAATAATAAAAAATCACTATGAAAATCAAGGAATTAAAATTCTAGATTTGAATCTAGAGTTGGATTACTATGAGGGCATAAGGTGTGAGGCATGCAGTTGTTTAGGCTGGGACAGGCTTTCCATTAAAATTCCAGAAGAGCAAATGGAATTAATCCCCGAAGGCGAAGGTTGGGAACCTGTAGAATAGCAAAGTTTTGCAAATTTTTTAAAATAATCAAGATTTCTAAACTAGTGTTTATTTTATTCAAATTTTAAAAAAGAGATTACAAACAGAGATAGATGATTGCTTCACCTTGGGCAACAAACTAACGAATACTGTTGCTCAAAATTATCTATTGATTTATTGGAAAAAACATCACGTCTTGGACCAGCAGTCGATTATAGCATGCTTAGACTGCTAATCGAAGGCGTGTACAAACAATAAAACAAAATATTATAAAAAAAGATCAATGGGTTTTCCTAACATTTGTTTAATCCCAGAGGGAAATTTGGACAATTTTGAAATAGGAATAGTACTAAAAATCAAAAGACATGAGGAATGAATATGACTGAATGCCCCACATGTAAATTATCAATGGAATCTCATACAACACAGGAGTTAATGGATTGCTGTATGAGACAAGTTGGCGACGATACAGTTTTAGAGGAAAATAAAGACAAATGCCCCAATTGCCTCCATGAGATAAAAAAGCACACCAATCAAGAATTAGCAGAATGTACTATTGCATATTTGAAATCAGGAGTATCGGAATAAACAACTGTCTTTATTTTATTCTTGATTTTTCTTCAAATATCAATTTGAGCAGACATAATTTTATAACCTCTAGAAAAGGAATTTTTTCTAATGTCTGAAGAAGAAAAACCAAAAAACAAAATTGTTTTTGTAACCTTGAAAATGCCCGATGGTAAAGAACACGAAATACCACTACCACCAAAAGTATTCAGCTCAGGAAGAGAGGGATTTTACGCACAAATACCTGCCCTAGTCTACGAAAATGAGGTGTATGGCGGACAAATTCAAGTCTGGAAAAAAACTCCTAAAGAGTAGACAATTCTATTTTTCTATTTTACTTGTTCTTTGCTTATCTCGACATATTCCACAAAGATATTTTTTTTTAAAATCATCAACCTCAAGTAAGAAAGAGTATGTCCCATAGTACTGCTCAGAGGCAAGCATGCCGCCAGGTACTTTTTTTCCGCAGTTTATGCAGTTCAAATCCAAAGAAAATCGAATAGTCGGCTCGTTTTTGTTTATTTTGCCTAAGATCACAGCAGATTTACAGATTTTTCATATATACAATTTTGGTGGTTTGTAGTTCTTTGTATGAATTCAGAAATCATTCAGGTATGCGTTGAAAAGAATTTGTTGTGACTAAAAAACAAACATGATGTTAAGTTGTCTTTTTTGGATGAAAATATGAAACTCCAGACATGCCTCATTTGCCCCAAAACAAAAGTGTCATGCTGGGTTTCACTTCAACTAAATCAAGAAAGTGTAGATTTACACAAGTGTAATTTTTTATTTATTTCTGTTTTTAGGAAAACTTGTTTTCAAATACTACTTCATCCAATCCAAGCTGTCCACCTCTTGGACCTGCCGGCTCCAAAGCCTTTCCAACTACTACCATCATGGCAATGATGTGGTCTTGTGGTAGATTGATTACTTGTGCAAGCTCGTCATAGTCAAATCCTCTCATAGGGCAAGAATCAAGTCCCATTTGTTTTGCCGCAAGCATTATTGTCTGTGCTGCAAATCCACATGATTTCATCACCTCGTCTC
>JBMSGE010000097.1:0-4296 GCA_049414205.1 Nitrosopumilaceae archaeon | reverse complement strand
AAAAAAGGTCAACATGGAATGAGTTCTTGCAACTGTAGTGAAGATGGCACATGTAGCTGTGGTCCAGGTTGTACCTGCTCAATGGCAGATTGCAACTGTAGTGAAGATGGCACATGTACTTGTGGTGCAGGATGCAATTGTTCAGGAACAGGAATGCATAGTCAATGCCAATGTGGCCAAGATGGATGCAACTGTCCAGGATGCTCTTGTAGTGAAGATGGTACCTGTACATGCCATGGAGATGGACATCAGTGCTCTTGTGGAGGACATGATGGAATGAAAGGAACTTGTGCTTCTTGTGCAGGACCTTCCGGCCAAATGCATGGAATGACAGGACATAGTATGGATGCAATTTCTGGAACAATTCAATCAGATCAAGACCCAGGTATGGGTCATGAAGAACATCAGTTAGCTGTATTGCTTGCTCCACGAGACAGACCTTACACTGGACTTCTAACATATTCTGCATCTGAAAATGTTCAACTAGTTGCATTACATGGACCATTACCTGAAGGAAAGGTAAAGGGACAAGCTACTTGGACTCCAGATGGAAAGACACACTTTGCACTAACACTTGTTGATCAACAAAACAAGATGGGATCATGGATGTTTACAGGAAATGCATTAGCAGCTCATACGTTTAGTACGGATCCCTTTGCAATAACCTATTCAATTGCAACAATGGATGGTGGCAATGGAATGTCAGTACATGAAAAACGAATGCATGGTTCAATGTGTGACTGTGCAGCAGATTGTAACTGTGATGAAGACGGCGTCTGTACATGTTCAGGTGAAGAAGGATCTTGTATGTGCGGACCAAACTGTAACTGTGGTCAATAACCACTTCTTTTTCTTTTCTTTACAGATAATTTAATCTAGATTTTTAAATAGATAATAAAGGGTTTAATCATATTGAAGAATTTTCCAATTCTGTTATTCTTTTCAATTTTTGTAATTTTATTTTCAGCTAACGAAGTATATGGTCATGGATTAGGTGCAGAAACCTTCCCACCTGTAGATCTTAACGGAAAACTAGTAACACTTGAAGTTTCTTCTTCAAATAACAATCCTGAAGAAACCGAGGATCAACAAATATCCATTTCTTTAATTGATTTTAATTCAAAAGTTACTCTGCGAGATGTAACTTTTCTCATAAAATCTGAGCGTGGTGACCAATTTCTATTTGAAAAAGAATTCAAAGCCGACAATGGATTTGTGGTTTTTAATTTTGAATCAGAAGATAACGATTCAATTCAGGTTGTAGAGGAAGAGGAAAGTAATCTCTTCGGGTCCCTATTGGGTCTTGATAGTAGATTAATTCACGTTAAAGGTCCAAAACTCAGTGAAGGAGGACTATACAAATTTGATATAACCATCCTCACGGCAGATGGCTATTCCAATAAACTAGATGATCCATTAGTGTTCATATCTGGAATATCCATTGCCCAAACAAAGGATCATGACATTGAAGATCCAAATTTTGGAAAACAAACCATTCAATCAGTCACATACTATGATGAAATTAGAGACTTTCAATACAATTCTGATACACGAGAAATAACTTTCTCCATGCCATTTGACTGGAGTTTTGATAACATTAACCAGACATCAGTAGTCCATGAGGAGTTAGTTATTCCAAAAACTTTCGGGGACTTGCTTGTATCTGGATTTTCAATGCATGTCAATGATGTAAAGTTATCAGACAATATAGTAACCATTGATGACTTTTTTTCTGAAGGAAGGATAGTCCATTTCATTATCAATCAAAATGAATTATGGAAAATCTTCGAAGAGGATGAAAATCAAGATGGAATGAGATTTCTTGTAAAACCAAACTCCAATGATATTCAATTAAGCTCCATTACTGATAATGGACAATTTCGAGTACTTGTATCAACAGAACCTGAAAATCTAAAATCAAATTCTGATGCTAAAATAAAATTCAACATTATGGATGTTTTTCTCAAAAACCGTCCCATAGCAGTTGACTATGAATTTTCACTAACTCAAAACGGAAAAACTATCCATCAACAAAGCGGGTTAAGCACAGATTCTAAGGAGCAATTCAACATTGCAGAGTTTGCAATTCCTTCTGATACGTCTGGAATTGCATTTTTGAATTTTAATAACCTAAATGGAAATGATCTTGCAAGAACATCAATCCCAATTGTAATTGATAGAATTGGAGGTCAAAACGAAATCTCCATTCCTGAATGGGTTAGAAACAATGCAGCTTGGTGGGCAGATGACCAAATAGATGATGAGACATTCATTCAAGCAATCGAATACCTAATCAAAAACGACATTATACTAATCCCGGAAACTCAGCGAGAGTCTTCTGATTCACAAGGAATTCCAGACTGGATCAAAAACAATGCAGCTTGGTGGTCAGAAGGTCAAATAGATGATGGAACCTTTGTTCAAGGACTCCAATTTTTAATTCAAAAGGGAATTTTACGAGTGTAACTGATTATCAGTTCGATAAATGAACCAGTCTCCTTAAATCTGGAAAAGAGTAATTTTGTGTACTTTGTTCAGACCCGAAACTCTTCTTGAGAGAAAGTCCACGCTATTTTCTATTGTAGTTGCAGGAGTGGTTGGAATTTTGGCATTTCCAGTAATTGCTCCTCATATTTTCCATGGTTTACACATAGTCCATATCTTTCTGCATATTGGAGGAATAACACTTGCAGTATTCATTACACTTTTGGCAACAATTGCATATCTCCGAGTTAGAACAAAACGACTCTTACTTAGTGCGATTGCTTTTGGTACATTCATTGCTGCTGAATCAGTTCTAATTGTTGATGCAACATGGCCAAACATTTACGACCTTGGCGACCTACCTTTATTAGAGGTCGGACACTTATTGACCTTCAGTACATTGGGATTATTGGCGATAGGGGTGTTTAGAAATGACTGACAGAAATTTACAATTACAAGAATTAATTGAAAAAAACCCAGGAATCCAATTTCGTGAAATTATGCGCAATTCCGGATTGAAAAACGGAGTCTTGAGTCATTATCTAGGAAAACTTGAAAAAAATGGCCTCGTCAAAGTTATGCGAGGGCCAAGACAGACTCGATTCTATCCACCAAAAACCACCGAAGATGAATCCATTGTAATTAAAGCACTACGAAAACAAACTCCAAGAGATTTACTTTTAGCTCTGGTAGAGAATGATGGTTTAGAATTTTCAGAACTTGTAAAAAAAGTAGGAAAATCTCCATCTACTGTTTCCCTATATCTATCTCAAATAGTTCAGGATGGACTAGTTGAGATAAAGCTTGAAAAACTAAAGAAGAGATATTATATTAAAGCAAGAGACCTTATAGATCAACTAATTGAAGACTATAGACCAAGCTTACTTGAGAAACCAACATCGGGATTCGAAGATATATTCAATTCCCTCTAGTACGACTTTAGCCCTACTAAGTATTGGATTATTATTTTCTGTACTAGCTGTACCTTCTGCATTTGCTGATGTTTTTATCCCATCTCATGAGTATTTAGGATATTTTGATTCGGAAGGAATCTATACTGTCGTTGGAAATGTAAAAAACGAAAACTCTTTTGCAGTTATTCCAACAATTACGGTATCTGTAAAGGATGGGGATGAAATAATTTCTAAAACAATACAACATGTTCCACTTGCACCTGAAAAAGAAATCCCCTTTAAGATAAAATTTTTTGAAATTTCTGGAAATATTCCTGTTTTAATTCCAGCAGACCTTTCATATGAAAAACTCACCAAAGCACCAATCCCAATTGAGATTCTATATGATAAAACTCTCATCAAACACAAAGATGGTCACATTACAGGTAGAATTCAAAACACTGGTGATGCTACAATCTATTATCCGAAAATCTATGCTGTAGTTCATGGATATGAGAGAGTACTAGACATTGTACAAAATCTTGAATATATTGAGAAAATTGAGCCTGGAGAAATACTTGATTTTTCAATGTATCCAGACCCATCTGTGACTGAGGATGTCTTTTACTATAGCTGCTTTGCACCAGTTGATACTACTGTTGTTCCACTGACTGCACAAAAAGAAGGTCAAGACTTTGATTTTAGATATGATTCAGGTGCATGGTATTCAGCTGCTAAATTTGATGAGGAAGGAACAACTCTTACAGTTAGAGGATACAATAGTTATCCACTTGAAACGTATGCAAACTTTGAGTTTCCACCAATATCTGGCAATGAAAAATTTGATGTTACTGTAAATGATGAACCAATTGATTTTATCCAAAGTATTGATGATATGGGATTTTGGCATGTTGCATTT
>JBMSGE010000096.1:0-4426 GCA_049414205.1 Nitrosopumilaceae archaeon | reverse complement strand
GAATGATTTCTGCATCTTCTTTCATGTCATCGTTGTCAGAAACAATATCAATCAAAGCTTTGAGACGACGTAAAGTTAGTTGTTTTTCACGAATTAGTCTTTGAGAATCTAATCTCCATTTTGGAATGAATATAACAACATCGCCTTGAACTACAAGTTGCTCAAATTGGATTTGCTGTAATCCTTGAGAACCGCAATCCACACCCACTGTTTGGATGCTTCCGTCGATGTCTGTAATTGTTCCAATGACTTTACCCATGAATGTACCGTACATGTCTTTGACGTTTTTACCGATTATCTCGATATCGTCTTGGGGCATGATTAAGATCGACTATAGCATATAACCTACAAAGTGTTAGGAAGGTTTTTCGAATTGGTAAGATTTTTTTCACTAACTCAAATTCGTGCTGACCTTAGAAATTTTAAAATTAAGAGTATCAAAAGATTCTGCATGATCCAAAAGGAGGAAATGGAGCAGATTTTGAATTTCGTTTCAAAAAGATGGTTAGAAATTTCCAAGGATCCAGATAACAGAGCCATGCAAACACTCCCAAGTAATTTTTGGATGAATTCAGTTGGTGGAAAAGCTGGAAAAGGCAGATGGGTTACAATGTTGATGTACACTGAAAATGAAACAGATGCAGATGTTTTCAAAGATGTTTTGTTAAAGTGGCAATCAAAGGGAATGCAAGGAAATCAATCACCCGATCTAATTCAAATTGGCAAAAAGAAATAGACTATTAATAATTGGTATACATCACAAGTTTGTTGTCAGAGTTCTCAGATAAAGAAAGAAAAATTCTATCAAATCACTTTTCAAATTCTGATGGTAGTGTATTTGCAATAATTACACCACGACAAGTTGATCGCGGAGCTCTGATGTCAAGATATAGTAGAACCGACAAAAGTATGAGGAGAATATTTTTAGATGAATTTTTAAAAAATAAAAATCGAGGAGAAGAATTTTACAATAGAGTACTCCTGGAATACGGAGATGATTCTGTAGCAGAGCTTGGAGAAGCTCAAATTGCAATAGAAGGGTTGTCAAACATTGCCGTTAAAAAAATTGAAGACCGAAGAATAGGACTATCATATCTTGAAAAATCATCAAGATATGTTGCATGGAATAAAAAAATCAAAGGAGAATACAGATTTTATCGAGATCCTGTTTTGATGAAATCGAAATTTGCAGACTTGTTTTTAGAGTCTTGTAATTTTTCGTTTGATGTTTATTCTAAAAATATTGATCCAATGATAAAATATGTCAGAGAAAAGTATCCGATTGAAAAGTATTCTTTTAAGGATTCAAAAGATGGAAAGGAAAAACAATTTTCAAAATTAAGAGAAGAACAAGACATAAAATCTGCAAATATGATTTATCGCGGTTCAACTAAAGCAAAAGCATTAGACATTCTAAGAGGTTTACTTCCTGCATCCACGCTCACCAATGTAGGCATAACAGGAAATGGACGCGCGTTTGAGTACTTACTGACAGTTCTATCAGCCTCAGAACTCCATGAGGAGCAAGAATTAGCCTCAAAAATCAAAAAGGAGTTAGACACTACAATCAAATCATTTGTACGAAGGTCTGATGACAAGTATGGAAAAGCGTTCCAAAAATATCTAAAAGAACTCAAAACAACATCTAAAAAAATTGCAAAAGAAATCCAACCAAAAAGATCAGGCGGTGTTCGAACGAAACTGGTCGATTGGGAATCAGAAAAAAATTCTATTGATAAAATCATAACAAGTATAATTTATGAACAGTCTCCAAGTACTTCGTATGCAGATATTCTCAATCAAGTTAAAAAATTCTCCATCCAAAAGAAAATCAAAATCATAAACCAATTTACAAAGTTACGAAAAAATAGGAGACATAGACCGAGTAGAGCCTTTGAGAGTACATACTATACTTTTGATTTATTAAATAATTTTGGAATGTTCCGAGATTTCCACAGACATAGAGCATTGACACTTGAAAGACAATTACTTACAACTGATCACGGGTACAACACTCCAGATGAAATTAAAATTTTAGGAATTAATAAAGAATACAAAGAATGTATGGATAAAACAAAAGAGTCTTTTGATAAAATTAGAAAGAAATATCCTGAACAGGGACAGTATGTTGTTAATTTTGCATTCAACTACCCATACTTTATGAAGTTTAATCTAAGGGAAGCGTGTCACTTGATTGAATTAAGAACAGTTCCTCAAGGACATATTGATTACAGAAGGGTGGCACAACAAATGTACAACCAAATCAACAAAGTTCATCCCAACCTGAGCAAAATAATGAAGTTTGTAGATTTGAAAGAATATGATTTAGAAAGATTTGAATCTGAAAAAAGGACAGAAGAAAAAAGAAAGAAACTAAAATAGAAAATATACTAATAGTATTACAAACAAAATAACTCGTGACAGAAAAAATAGAAAAAACAGCAGAGCAATGGAAAGAAGAACTCACTCCAGAACAATTTGAAATTTGTATCAATAAAGGAACAGAACCACCATTTTCAGGCAAATATTGTAATAGTAAGGATAAGGGGGTTTACAAGTGCGTATGTTGCGGAGAACCATTGTTTAATTCAGATACAAAATTTGATTCAGGTTCTGGGTGGCCTAGTTTTTGGGATCCTCTATCAGAGCAAAAAATAGAATATGTGTCTGACTCTTCTTTTGGAATGGTTCGTACCGAAGTTAATTGTAACAAATGTGGAGCTCATCTAGGACATGTCTTTGATGATGGACCCAAGCCTACTAATTTGAGATATTGCATAAACTCTGTATCATTATCATTAGAAAAAGATGAGAAGTAAATTTTTGGCAGTATGTTCTAAAGATAGTCACTAATATTCACAAATTATTAATAAAACACAGGTAATGGTAAGAAAATCAAAGACATGAATAAAACATACAATAGTGCCAAAATTAAAGGAAGAGAAGAATTTTGAGAATTATACTTTGCGGGTTTGGAGTTGTAGGTCAGAGTTTAGTTAAGCTTTTTGATTCACGATCCGAGGATCTTTATGCAAAATACGGGTTAAAGCCAAGAGTTGTTGGTGTTTTTGATAGTAAAGGAAGCGCAGTGGATTCTTCCGGACTTGATCTGGAAAAACTTGTTGAAACCAAAAAGAATCATGGTAGTGTAAAAAATTATTCGTCCACAAAAAACAAAATGTCGGGAATAGATATGATTAAGAATTTAGAAGCAGATGTTTTAATTGAAACTACTGCAAGTAATTACAAAGATGCCGAACCTGGCATGACACACATCACAACGGCCATGAAAAAGGGAATGCATGTAATTTCAGTCAACAAGGGCCCATTGGCTCTTGCTTTTCCATCCTTGTTAGAACTTGCAACATACAATCAAGTATTGCTAAAATTTAGTGGGACCGTAGGTGGAGGCACACCAATTTTAGATTATGCAAAAGACAGTCTACGAGGTGAGCGCATAACATCTTTTGCAGGAATTCTTAATGGAACTACAAATTATATTTTGACAAATATGGCAAATGGTCTGACCTTTGAGTCTGCCCTCAAAGACGCCAAGGATAAAGGGTATGTAGAGGCCGATGAGGCATTAGATTTGGATGGATTGGATGCAGCTGCAAAATTAGTGATTTTAGCTAATTGGATTATGGGAATGAAGGTGACAATGCCAGATATCAAATGTACAGGAATAAGAAAAGTAACAACTGACGATATCAAAAAAGCAGCCAAGAAAAAATGTGCAATCAAATTAATTGCATCTTGTAATAAAGAACTAGAAGTAGGGCCAAAAGAAGTTTCAATCGATGATCCTCTCTGCGTCAATGGCACGCTAAATGCAATTGCATTTACCTCAGAGCATTCAGGAACACAGACAATTATCGGTAAAGGTGCAGGAGGAATGGAAACAGCAAGTTCTATTCTTCGTGATTTGTTAGACATTAGACAAGAGACTGCAAAAAATTGAAATCAAATTTAATTTCAAAAAGTGAAACAGCAGAGGTACTAAAAACACTATCAGAGAAATGGAATATGGAAATTCCAAAAAACAAAAATCTCAAGGTTCACGAAATTTCAAGTGATGCACAAATTATTGTAGGGAACGGAGTTAAAGCTTTGAAAATTGATGATGAATATGTACCATTTTTATCAGAAACTGATGCATTAGAAAAATTCCCATACGTCATGGTAGACATGGGAGCTGTGAAGTTTATGTGTAAAGGTGCAAACGTAATGAGACCAGGGATTAAAAAAAATTCAGAGTTTCAAAAAGGAGACATTATCTGCATAATTGAAGAGTCACACCACAAATTTTTAGCAGTTGGAAAAACTTTGGTGTCAAGTGAAGAAATGAACTCAATGGAAAAAGGTGAAGTTATAAAAAATTTACATTATGTCTCAGACAAGTTCTGGGAGATTGGAAAAACTCTTA
>JBMSGE010000095.1:0-4430 GCA_049414205.1 Nitrosopumilaceae archaeon | reverse complement strand
TTGCTTTCTCTGAAAGTTCTAAAGTTTGCATTGTATTCTTATCTTGGAAAACACATTAAGGATTCTCAAGATGTAGATAAGTTAAAAGAAGAGGCAGCCAACTTATACTAGTATATGAGTTCATTTTCTCCTTCTACTCCTATTCAATTACAAATAAGAAAAATTATTTTTGACAAATACAATGATGTTGATACAAAGTTTACCAATGATGAAATTTTTGATACCATAAAACAAGGAGGGGATTTTGATTCTACTTGGATTATAGATGATTTAGAACCATACATAAACGAAATTTGTGATTCAGGTCTTACAAGAAATATTGCGCAAAATTTTACCACGATATGGCTTAAGCTCTTTGATCCAATAAAGAAACACCATTGTAATTCTTGTGATAATGATGTGTATGTTGGAGAGTCAGAACAACAAGAATGTCCAAATCCAACATGCAGTGCTGCAATCTAACTTCTTTGCCTTAGTGCAGCTTCTTCTAGTGCTTTAATCATTGGAAGTTTTTCTCCTGTAAGATATAAGACCAATGCGCCACCTGCAGTACTGATATGATTAATTTTTTCTGCCAACCCGTGACTCTTTAGAACTGATGTCAAATGTCCTCCACTTACTATTGTAGTTGCCATGGAGTTTGCCACAGATTCAAGTAATCCTTTTGTTCCAAAGCTAAAGTTTTCTTTTTCAAAAAATCCTGCAGGACCACTGATAAAGACAGTACCTGCACCTGCAATCAATTTGGAATAGAAATCTACTGTCTTGGGACCTAAATCATAAATTTTATCTCCTTTGTTGATTTCTCTAACATCCATCTCCACTCTTTCACCATCTTTATCGATGGCAATATCTACTGGAGTGGAAAATACATCAGGATATTCTCCTATCAGGGAATGTGCTTTTGCTACTACTTCCTCTTCTCGTTTGATTCCTAACGGAAATTTAATTCGAGCCTGAGCACGCATAAAGACATTGCCAATTACTCCTGTTAGCAGTACATGGTCTGCACGTCCGTTTTGAATTAGAAGTTTGATTGCTTCTAGTCTGTCTGGGACTTTGGAGCCTCCTAAAACAATAACATGTGGGGCTTTTGCAACTGTCATAATCTCGTCAAGATTTCTTACTTCTCTCTCTACAATACGTCCTGCACATGCAGGAAGAATTTGAGCAAATCCTACAATTGATGGATGAGATCTGTGTGCACTTGGAAAAGAATCTAAAACACATAGATCAAATAATTTTGAAAGTCTGTTTACCATGATTGTTTTTGATGCAGCTTCAGGTGAAAATTCATAATTTTCTTCAGCACACAAACGTAAATTGTCTAAAAGCAAAACCTCCCCGTTTTGCAAATTTTTTATTTCATCTTGTGCAGCTTGACCAATTACATCTTCGACATACTTTACTTTTTTATTCAATAATTTTTCTAAAACCTTGGCATGCTTGTCCATGCCTGTATAGTCTTTGTTGCCCACTCTTCCCTGATGGGATGCAACAACGACTTTTGCCTCTTTTAATGACTGAATAGTCTCAATTGCTTCTTCAATCCGTTTAGTTCCAGTAATTTCCATGGTTTCCGGATCGATTGGACAATTCATGTCTACTCTCAAAAAAACAGTCTTGTCCTTTAGATCAAAATCATCCAGTGTGAGGACCTTCACGACCATTCTATTACCCTCTTGGTTAAATTCTTTGAGCCGATCAGATTCTAAAAATCACAAAATGAAAAACTCCAAAAATTTCCCATCTAGGAAAAATTAAAAATGATGCCAAAGGGGTTTAACTACTTGCAAAATTGGATTTTTCATTTTCGGTCTCGTTCATTCGTTCTGTTAGTAATTGCATTTTTGATAGTTTTGGCTCTGGTTTATTTTGAAATTACAGAAGCTTTTGATCAATCTGTAATCGCCTTTGTTGAAGAAAACACTGGAAATCCCGCTCTGGATGTAATTATGCAGTACATTACTGAAAGTGGGGATACCTTTTACATGCTGGGATTTGGCGTAGTTGCACTTCTAATCCCTAGAACCAGGAGGGTGGGCATAACTCTGATGATTTTAATTGTTATTTCGACTCTTCTTACAGGCTACATCAAGTGTGGAGTGGACAGAGATAGACCTGATTTGGATTATGAGGGAGTCTCATTTCCAGTAGAAATCAGTCAAGATACATTTGCATTATTTTGTGAAGGGGGATTTAATGCATCATTTCCATCTGGACATGCTGCACGGTCTATGGTCTTTGGAATAGTTTTGGCATTTGTCCTGTCTGAAAGATTCCCTCGTGGATGCTATTTGCTTTTTGCATATCCAATACTTGTTTCAATAAGCAGAGTGTATGTTTTACAACATTATCCAATGGATGTAATTGGTGGGGCGATTTTAGGAATTATGTTGACTGGTGTTCTTGCACAAAGAACAAAACTCTACAAGTTTTTTGGAACATCAAAAACCTAATTCTTCAAGAACTTTACTGCTGATCAAAACTATTGCATAATGATCATCGTCGTGATGATATGTCCAATATTTTATATCTCGTGTTTCATTTTTTTTTCGTAAACCAACATTTACTCCGGTAGTAACTGTGTACCCCATTCTTTTCGCAAGTTTTGTTTCCTTTGGCATTAAAACCTTGAATCCTTCTTTTTTATTACTAAAACCAAGATTGACCATGTCATCTACTGCATCTGATGCATCTTTTTCATCTTTTAGATCATATGTTTTAAAAATCGGTAGATCTTTTGGATGAAATTCCATATCTCTAGGAAAATTCGTTTACTAATATTTTTATAATTTAGAATCTCTGCGATCAAATTATTCCTTTTAATGGTTTTCGGTTCTAAACCCAAATCTTATTTCAAATTTTTAATCTATCTGAATTATCTCTTTAAAGTAAATTTTGAATCAGATTTTTGTTTTATGTAACTTTAAAAAATTCTAAAGGTCTGGCGATTTCAAAAATCTCGCTAGACCAAAGCAATGATAATTGCTGCTACGGCAACCACGATTCCAACAAAAATTAGGCTCCGTTTCTTTGAGTGCTCAACTAACTCTTGTGCCATAGTCTATTTGGTCTCTTTTTTTATTTAAATTCAAGGTGGAAAATTTCGTTATTTTGTGATACATTTGATGAGCCTGACTTTAGATTAAATTTGAAGATTTTGAGAATTTCTCTACTTTTGATCCTGTTGTTATTTTAGTCCTAGATAAATAACTAGTTTAATTTTAGGGGTTTTTTTAGAATTGCAAAAAATTATTTTTTTGCTAATTGATTGTATTCTTCTGAGGTCATGTAGGGTTTGGCCCTGTCTAGCTGCTGATAACATATTACCTCGTCTCCATTATACCAATTTTTGTTATTACCATCAAGATGGATATTACAGATTTCACAATTATAGGAGGTGTATGCTATTGTGTCATCATCTACATCTGGACCGTCATCAATTTCATAAAACTCTGTCTTATCTTTACATTTAGGGCAATACATTTCCATTCATTTCACCATTTGTTGTATACTCAAATACTTTGATAGAAATTATAATATCTTTACAATATCTCTACAAAACTCGATTTTAGTGGAAAAGTTATGTTAAATTTCTTTACAGGTAAGTCAAATCATGATTATATTAACAACTTAACCCCGTCTGACTTTGATTCAATGCAATGGCCTCGCTAGAAAAATTAGTAGTAAAATTGAGACAGAAAAAAAATGAAGCTTCAAAATTACGATCAAAAGCAGAAAAACAGCTAAAACAAATACGATCTATTGAAAGGCGATCTTCTTCAGGATTAAACTCTCTTGATAGAAAAATAGAATCTGAAAGAGAAGAAACTTCCGAAGTTTCTGATATTCTGACCCAAAAGAATTCCCAATTAGAAAGCATAACCAGACTAATTACAGCAGCTGAAGAAAGACTAACTCGTGAAAAAGAGGCATTAACTGAGGCCGAACAGCAGGTTGAATTTGCTGAAAATGCTGAAGAAAAACAATATGCTGAGGCTAGAATGAACTCAATTAAGGGCCATATAGTTGAATTAGAATTTGAAATAAAATCTAGGCAAAAAACATTCAAAAAAATTGCAGATGAAGTGGCCAAAAACACTGAAATTAAATCAAAGATTACCTCAAAAATTAAAAAACAATCTCAATCCAAACCTACTCTCAAGGATACCTTAACTTCTAGTCATAAAGACGCAGAGAAATTTGCCAAAGAATTAGAAAAACATCAAAAATCTGAAAATATTGCAAAAAGATCACTTGACAAGGCATTATCCAAACTAAAAGAAATTCAAGCAAGAAAGAAAAAATCTACAAAAAAGAAAACCGCACCAAAAAAGGCAGCTCCAAAAAGAAAAGCAGCTAAGAAACCAGCAAAGAAAACCGCACCAAAAAAGGCAGCTCCAAAAAGAAAAGCAGCTAAGAAACCA
>JBMSGE010000094.1:0-4475 GCA_049414205.1 Nitrosopumilaceae archaeon | reverse complement strand
CTAACTAGCTATGCCTATTTTTCCTCATGTATTTATAATATAACGGGGTTATTTCCAGCATGACAACTGAAAACCTTGACATGGATTATTCCAAATATGATTTTAAAGACTCTACTGACATGTACGTCCATCTCAGTAAGAAAGGCCTCTCAAAAGATACTGTAACTGCAATCAGTAAAATGAAAGATGAGCCACAATGGATGCTTGATTTTAGACTAAGATCATTTGAAACTTTTATGAAAAAACCAATGCCCACATGGGGAGGAAATCTTGAAACAATTGATTTCCAAAATATCTACTATTATGCAAAAGCAACAGAAAAGGCAGAAAAAAACTGGGATGATGTTCCAGAAGATGTTAAAAACACCTTTGACAAATTAGGAATTCCAGAAGCCGAAAAGAAATTCCTTGCAGGAGTTGGTGCACAATACGAATCAGAAGTAGTTTATCATAGTTTAAGAGAAGACTTGGCAAAACAAGGAGTTTTGTTTTTAGATACTGATGCTGCACTAAAAGAGCAACCAGAAATTTTCAAAAAATATTTTGGTAAAGTAATTCCTCCTGAGGACAACAAATTTGCCGCACTAAACAGTGCAGTATGGAGTGGTGGTTCTTTCATTTACGTACCACCAGGTGTTAAAGTCGACATGCCATTGCAAGCATACTTTAGAATTAATGCAGAAAACATTGGTCAGTTTGAAAGAACTTTGATCATTGCTGATGAGGGCTCAGAAGTACACTATATCGAAGGATGTACTGCACCAGTATATTCATCTGAATCCTTACACTCTGCAGTTGTAGAAATTGTAGCTCACAAAGATGCAAAGATGCGATACACAACAATTCAAAACTGGAGTAACGATGTTTACAATTTAGTAACAAAACGAGCTTATGCATATGAAGGTGCAACAGTTGAATGGATTGATGGTAATATTGGAAGCAAACTGACAATGAAATATCCTGGTGTTTATCTTATGGGTGAGCGCGCATATGGTGAAACTCTATCAATTGCATTTGCAGGAAAAGGACAACACCAAGATACAGGTGCAAAAATGGTTCATCTTGCACCAAACACAACCTCAAAAATCACATCAAAATCTGTAAGCCGATTGGATGGAAGATCAACATACAGAGGATTGCTAAATGTCGCAAAAGGTGCTACTAACGTAAAATCAACTGTAAGATGTGATGCTTTACTACTTGATGACACATCTAAAACCGACACTTATCCATACATGGAGATTAACCAAGAAGATGCCACCATTACACATGAGGCAACTGTGGGAAAGATAGGCGATGAACAAATCTTTTACCTGATGAGTAGAGGATTCACAGAAGAAGAAGCACTATCATTAATTGTAAATGGTTTCATGGAACCATTTACAAAAGAACTTCCAATGGAGTATGCTGTAGAATTAAATCGTCTCATAAAATTAGAGATGGATGATTCTGTCGGTTAAAGTGATTGACCATGTCTCAGACTCTTTCTACAATTAGTGCAGGTCATATTGATGAAATATCTTCATCAAAAAATGAACCTGACTGGCTAAAAGATTACAGAAAAAACTCTCTGTCTATTTATGAAAGCCTCCCAATTGAGACATCTCCATTGTACAACAAGTATACTGATGCAAAAAAGATGGATCCTCAGCAGGTGTCTCTTTCAGTCTCTACTACAGAAGCAGTGCCAGCCTTTTTGAAAAAAAGATTAGGTGAGCTAGAAAATGAAATTTGCATTATCCAAATTGGAACTCACATTCACAAAATCAATCTACCTGAAGATCTAAAATCAAAAGGTCTTGTAATCTCCTCAATCGAAGATGCAATCCAAAATAATTCTGAACTAGTAAAAAAATCCTTAGAGCAGTCTGATGCAAAAAACGATAAATTTACTGCACTAAACAACGCCGCTTTTAACTCTGGAGTTTTTATCCATATTCCAAAAAATCTAATACTTGAAAAGCCAATACACATGCTAACATGCCTATCTGAAGACGGAATTTCCACAATTGCAAGAAATATTGTATTTGCAGATGAAAGCAGCAAGGCAACAATTGTACAAGAACTATACTCTGGCAAATCCGAAAAACAACAGGCCTACCTTGAACTTTTCAACACAAATGCTGCACCAAATTCACATCTTGATGTTACCACCCTTCAAATGATGGACCAAAGCTCAGTCAACTTTTCAACTAGAAGAACTGACATGGGACAAGATGCCAAAGTAAACTGGTATTCCGGATTGTTTGGCACAGAATTATCTCGCTACAAAATTGACTATCACCTAAACGGCTCAGGAGCAACTGCTAATGACTCTGAAGTAATTTTTGGAAATAATGAACAATCATTTGACATTCAAACTGATGTCAATCATGAAGCCCCCGCAACAGAGGGAAGGGTTGTTGAAAAATCCATCCTAAGAAACAAGGCAAAATCTCTTTTCAAGGGAATGATTAGAATTAAAGAAAACGCAGCAAAGTCAAATTCTTTTTTGTCAGGACGCTCTATTCTCCTGGACAAGGATGCAAAATCTGATGCTATTCCTGGATTGGAGATTTTCACAAATGATGTTAAGGCAACTCACTCTGCATCTGTAGCACAGATTGATGAGGAGCAAATATTCTATCTCAAAACAAGATGTCTTAGTCACGAAGAAGCAGAAAGAACAATCGTTGAAGGATTCTTAGAACCTCTCTCAAGAAAAATGTCATTCCAAGTCCGAGCTTGGATTGCTTATTTGATAGAATCCAAATGGGATGAAAAAGAATTAACAATAAACACTGATGAAGAGCTTGCAAAATTCGTTGAAGTTGAGGAGACTCGATACAACGAAGATTCAGAAATTGAACAGCATTACAAATACAGGTGATTAAGGCTGTCTCAATGGATTAAAGCCTGTAGTTTAGACCAGGTAAAAGATGGACAACTATTTGGATTTCATTCTGATGATAAAAAAATACTATTAGCAAATCAAAAAGGAAAAATTTTTGCAACAGACTTGATATGCACACATGCCGATGCTGACCTTTCTACTGGATTTCTAAGTGAAGAAGGAGTAAGATGTCCGTTACATCTTTCAGTTTTTAATTTACAGGATGGTAAACCTCAAAACCTCCCAGCTGAAATTCCACTCAAAACATACAATGTTAAAATAGAACAAGACGAGATTTACGTGGAGGTTTAGATAATGCAAAGCGCACAGACATCTTTTGAAAATATAAGAAAAGACTTTCCAATCTTAGCTAGAACAGTTAGAGAAAACAAGACTCTAGTTTATCTCGATAATGCATCTACAACTCAAAAACCAAACCAAGTAATTGATGCAATAAATGATTACTATAGAAATCATAATGCTAACATTCACAGAGCCGTTTATGCCCTCGCAGAAGAAGCAACTGAACTTTATGAAGGAACCAGAGACAAGGTTGCCAATTTCATAAATGTAAAAAACAGAAATGAAATTATTTTTGTTAGGGGAACAACTGAGGCAATCAATTTAGTTGCATATGCATGGGGACGCGCAAATGTAAACGAAGGAGACATTATAGTTACTACTGAATATGAACACCATAGCAACATTGTGCCCTGGCAATTACTGACTCAAGAAAAGGGTGCAAAAATAGAATACATTGGAATGGATGATAATGGTGAGTTAATCTTAGATGATCTTGACAAGTATCTTGCAACAGGCAAAGTCAAACTAGTAACCTTTAGCCTAATGTCAAACGTTTTAGGAACAATATCTGATGCTGATACAATAATTTCAAAATGTAAACAGGCCGGAGTATTGACGCTAATTGACGGTGCACAAGCCGTTCCTCATATGACAGTAGATTTGGAAAAATTAGGTTGTGACTTTTTTGCATTTTCAGGACACAAGATGCTTGGACCCACTGGCATTGGAATCTTGTGGGTCAAAAAATCCGTACTAGAAACTATGAGTCCATTTCATGGTGGAGGAGATATGATACGCGAAGTCCACAAATATGAAACCACTTGGAACGATTTACCCTACAAGTTTGAGGCAGGAACCCCAAACATTGCAGATGTGGTTGGATTGGGTGCTGCAATTGACTATCTTACTAAAATTGGTATGGAGAACATACGACAACACGAAATTGATTTGACTACTTATGCCATTGAAAAATTATCTCATGTAAAGGGACTGCATATCTATGGCACAAAAGATATTGCAAAACGTGGCGGTGTTATTTCCTTTAATTTTGCAGATGTCCATCCGCACGATGTGGCTCAAATTATTGATGAAGAAGGAATTGCAGTAAGATCAGGACATCATTGTGCCCAAGTACTCATGGAAAGACTAAACGTTGCAGCAACCTCTCGTGCAAGCTTTTACATCTATAACACCAAAGAAGAAGTTGATAAATTAATTAATTCATTAAATAAAGTAGCAGAGGTATTCAAACTATGAGCAACGCTGACATTTACCATGAAATGATAATTGATTATTCAAG
>JBMSGE010000093.1:0-4576 GCA_049414205.1 Nitrosopumilaceae archaeon | reverse complement strand
CCTGTTTTAGTGGTAAAATAGACATTGTGGGATATCCCACCATTTTTCTAGGAATATGTTTTTGAAAACTAATGCTAAAAATAATTTTTAAAGTACGAACCAAGTATCAGGTAAGGGCATAGACAAAGAAGGTTGACATCCCCACCACGCCATTCAAAACCCAAGTGAAGTAACTATCAATTTGGTTTAACTCACTTCTTCAACGTATTCTTCAAAAGAGTGATCAACATTTCGATATTTTCGCAGTTGGAGAGACAGCAGCCTGATCTTGTTTTTGGCATCATCAAATTTATCAAAAATCAGTTTTTCCCCATCCCTTTCAACAGTCATTTGGCTCATGAAAGTGCACAGTCCCTCGATTTCATACATTACAACCGGGTCAAAAACATCGCTGGAGTATATCAGACCGTTTCTGGCAGTAGTCAAGAATCTATGCATGAGGGATTGTTCAGTCTTTATTTGTTCGTAAACTAGGTCTTTAGGGTCAGATGGACCTTCTTTATTGTAGATACTTGTTAGCTTCTTAATTCGTCCTAAAATAAAATCAAGCGTATTGAGATTGTCTTTCATGTTCCTTACTGCATAATCTCGTCGTGCATTTTCCCATTCTTTATTGGACTGAATAATTTTCTTAATTTCTCGATTGTTTCTTTCACTCAAATAATAGAAAATAAAGGACAAAAGAATAGCAATTATGATTTCTATAGTTATTTGAGTTTCAGTGGTAATCCCACAATCTTTAGAAATTTCAAAAACACCGCAATTTTTTTCAGAGTTTTGTGCAAAAGCTGAGCTAATGGAAAAACCACCAACTGTCAAAATTACAGTCAAAGAAAAGATCAAGATTTTAAAATTATGCTTAAGAAGGAATTCCATCAAAGATAGTCGAATGGAAACTATTGTCACCATTAAAAAGGATTTATAATTTTTCTATTCTGCAAATGTATAAATAAAAAAATACTCGTGATTTTTTGTGTTTGACAAAAAACCCGAATCGCAGTTATATCATAAAGCGTTTGGACAGTTTTCTTCATCTAAAACACAAAAACCAGCAACACTACAGCCAGTTGAAATAGAGTTAGACACGCAAGAGGACACATTTGGCGGAGAGCATTATGTTGATTTCAAAAAGGGAGTAGTTACAATAAAAAATACTGGCATGTACCTCATAATTGCAGGTCCTCAAATAGTAAAAGATTCTGGAACTGAAGCCCGCTGGATTGATTTTTGGCTCAGGATAAACAGCATTGATGTCCCAAACTCCAACATCAGGCACTCTGTAAAAGATCCTGAAATAAAGGATGTTGCAGTGTTGCAAGTTCTAACCAAACTCAACAAGGGAGATATTCTGAGTGTGATGATGTCGATTCAAGAATTGAATGAAGGGTTGGGAATAGAATGCATAGAACCAGAAGGAGAGCCTGTCATTCCAAGCATAATTCTGACAGTAATCCAATTGGATTAAAATTGAAAATTTTTTGAAAATAAATTAGAATTGAATTAACATTAGCACACCAGGTAAGGGCGTAGACAAAAAAGGTTGACGCCCTACTAGTTCAAAACTATAATTCCTTCTTTAACCAAGAACTGAATTGCAGAAATCATTTCATCTTCAGAAATCACACCATCAAGATACCACTGCATTGTATTGTTAATCCAGTCAGGAATTTTTTTGACTTTATCATCAGCAGGTCCGGCTTCTATTTGCTGAGAGGGAGGATCTATCTGAGTCTGAGCAGAGCCAAACTGGGAGACTTTACTGTTTGAACTATCAGCTACCAAAACATTTCCTGCGGAATCTGCGGTAATTCCTGCAAGTGCATTAAATCGTCCATCTTCACTTCCTTCACTTCCAAAGGATTCAATGTGATTACCTTCTGAATCCAAAATTTGTACTCTGTAATTTAGCATATCAGAAACTAGAATTTGATCATCTTTTCCAATTCCTATACCATGTGGGAAATAAAATTCTGCTCCACCTCCACCTTGTCGTCCAATTATTTTCTCAAAGCTTCCTTTATCATCATAAACTGCTATACGATTGTTTTGGGCATCTGCAATAAAGATTCGGTCTTGTGAATTAATTGCAACATCAGTTGGATAATTCAGGCTATTGTCCCCTGAACCAATTCCTCCAATGCTTTTAATGAAATTACCATCTGAGTCAAAGATTTGTACACGGTTGTTGCCAGTGTCTGCAACAATTATTCTGTCTTGAGAGTCAGTTGTAACACCAAAGGGAGTTCTAAATTGTCCGTCTTCAGAACCTATTCCTCCAAATGTTTTGATGTGGCTTCCTGACGAATCAAAGATTTGCGCATAGTTTGTTTGCTTGTCAACTACAATAATTCTATCACTAGAATCAACTGCCACACCTGTTGGAGCTTTTATTTGTCCATCAGTTGTTCCAAAGGGTCCAAAACTACTCAAGAAATTTCCTGATGAATCAAAAATGGTAATAAAATGATCACCAACTGCAAACGCATTAGTGACAATTATTCTTCCTTGAGAGTCAACTTCTGCATCATGAGGAAGCATTACCTGCCCCCTTTCACCAATATTTTTCTCAAAATCAAGAGCATCTGCCTGAGTGGGGACCATAGCAAAGCCTAAAACAAAAACTGCAGCAATCAGTGGAAATTTGAATTTACAAATTCCACTAATTACTACTCTCTTATCGCCCAATAAAGTTTCTAAAAAAATGTTGTACTTAAGCTTGATCTCAATTTCATAAATCTAAAAATAATTTCAAAATCCTATAAGGAGAACCGAACTACTAGTTTAATCCCATAAAGAGATTCATCTAGTTTTAGTAACACCTATCAATTATTTAGAAAGTTTGAATGTATGAGCCCGCCAGGTAAGGGATTCGAACCCCTGCACGCTTGCGCGTAGCCGTTTTCGAGACGGCCGCCTTACCACTTGGCTAACCTGGCATTTTTTGTTAAAATTTTCACCATAATAAAGAAAACAGTATGTAAAGTCAGGAGTAATGACTTCCAATTTTGGAATTTAATCGATATCTACTAGTTCTTCACGAAACTTTTTTTTGATTTGTTCTTTAGTTTTATTCCACTCATCCTCTGAGACATTGTCTGAAAAAATAGATTTGAAATTAATTGCGCCTTTTTCTTTGTCTGTTGCTTTCAAAATCTCTTGTTTTTCTGTTTCTTCTAGCGGAAAATAAGTAGTGATTAAGGATAGAGAATTTTTTTCATATTTTGAATCATAGATTTTTTCTTCAAGAGAAGGCGAAATGTCTAATTTTTTCATTCTTTTTTCTCCTTTTTGCCTTTTACAAGACTATAAACGATAAACACTACTCCTACCACCATCCATCCAACTGCATAACCAGTTAGATCTTCTGCCATACTCAAGGCAGTTTCCACCCCAAGATTTAGAGCCAAGCTGATAGAGCCACCAATTATGAAACTAACTCCTGCCCAAAACAACCAAGGTTTCATAAAATATCAAAAATCAATCAAGCATATTGATTTTGCTTTAAACATCTTGAATCGATAAATACAAAACAGCAAAAAAAATACAAAAAACAATGGGATTAAACCTAAAGGCTCTTGTTGTAAGAGAAAAAACAAACCTAGAATCTTTTTCAAATAAGGTCATAGCAATTGATGCATACAATGCCATCTACCAATTTCTTGCAAGCATTAGAGGTCCTGATGGAATGCAATTAACTGATTATGAAGGAAGGATCACAAGTCACCTTAGTGGTTTGCTTTATCGAAACATCAATTTTCTCTCCCTTGGAATAAAGCCAGTCTATGTGTTTGATGGAAAACCTCCTTCATTGAAAACAGCAGAAATTGAGAGAAGACGACAAATCAAAAAAGACGCCACTGTCAAGTACGAAAAGGCAATTGCTGCAGGAGACATGGCTGAAGCAAGAAAGTATGCCCAACAGACCACAAGTATGAAAGATGGAATGGTTGAAGAGTCAAAGAAGCTTTTAGGATTTTTTGGAATTCCATTTATTGATGCCCCATCAGAAGGAGAAGCTACTGCAGCACACCTGACAAATACGGGTCAAGCATATGCATCGGCAAGTCAGGATTTTGATTCAATTTTACTTGGAGCAAAAAGGCTAATCAGGAATTTTACAAACAGCGGGAGAAGAAAAATCCCAAACAGAAATACCTACATCGAAATAGAACCAGAGATTATTGAAACTGAAAAGACCTTAGAATCACTTGGAGTTACAAGAGAACAATTAGTAGATATTGGGATTTTAATTGGAACTGATTTCAATCCAGATGGATTTGAAAGGGTTGGGCCAAAGACGGCATTAAAAATGATTAAGCAACACTCTAGACTGGAAGACATTCCTCAAATTCAAGAGCAATTGCAAGAGATAGATTATGAGCAGATTAGAAAAATATTCCTAGAACCTGTTGTTGCAGATGTAGATGAGATTGCTTTTGACGAAGTAAACTATGAAGGAATTAGCAATTATCTAGTAAAAGAAAGGAGTTTTTCAGAAGATAGAATTCAATCTTCATTGAATCGCCTTAGAAAAGCACTAGAAAAGAAAAGTCAGAATCTTGATCAGTGGTTCTAG
>JBMSGE010000092.1:0-4856 GCA_049414205.1 Nitrosopumilaceae archaeon | reverse complement strand
TGCGGGAAGTAGCATAAATCCAAAAGTATTGTCTGCTGGATTTAAAGTTTCCAATATGTAGTAAAAATTATCAAAGAAAATATTTTCAGATTGTGGCTAACCTCATATAGTTTCAAAACTAGGAATTTTTTGTTGAATAATATTTCAGAGAAATTATTTGAGAAACTCAAAAATGCATGTGACAGATGTACTGCAGACACAATCTCCCTTTCTGGAGGTCTGGATAGTACGATTTTGGCATATTATTTACAAAAAAGAAAACCAAAGGCAATATCCATAATTGCAAAAGACTTTGAGGCAAATGACTTGGTTTATTGCCAAATGGCATCTCAAGAATTTGATTTACCATTAACTATTTTCAATGTGGAAACAGAGCAAATTCTAGAGGCAGTAGAGGGCACAATTAAGACTCTCAAAAATTTTAACGACATTGAGATCAGAAATAATCTTGTAATGTATCTTGCAATAAAATGGGCAAAAGAAAACCACTCAACAGGAATAATTACAGGAGATGGAGCAGACGAGCTGTTTGCAGGGTATAATTTTCTCTTGAGCAAATCAAAAGAAGAACTTGAAGAAGAGATACAAAGAATTTACTCCATTATGCATTTTCCTACACAAAAAATAGGAAAATATCTTGGCCTCAAAGTCGAATCTCCGTTTTTAGATGAGGATTTTGTTGAATTTGCACTGAGCATTCCAGGGGATTTGAAGGTAGATGTCAAAGAGGGTAAAAGGTACGGAAAATGGATTTTACGAAAAACCTTCGAAGGGAAAATCCCAGAGAAAATTTTGTGGAGAGAAAAATCCCCGATGCAAGATGGGGCAGGAACAAACAAGCTTGGAGACCTGTTTGAAAAAATAATTTCAGATAGTAAGTTTGATGAAAATAGACAAGCAATTCAGGAAAAACATGGAATTACAATTAGAACAAAAGAATCAATGTATTATTTTGATATTTTCCAAAAATTACACGGAGTTCATCAAACAATAGATGACAAATCAAAGTCGTGTCCTTATTGCCATTTTAACACTGAGAACTCTAAATTTTGCAGAATGTGTGGAGCATTTCCAATCTAGAGATTTTTTTTCCACTTGCGTGGTTTTTTAAGAAAAATTCTTCTACATCCGTTGCAGCAGAAAAAAATTTTTTTTCCTTCATAATCATGGGCGACTGCAAGACTTTCATCAAGCTCAATTCCACATACAGGATCTACTGGCACAAATTTTTCACTGATAGTTTCTATTTATAGGTAGTCTAGATGAAAATATAATCTATTTTTAATAATTTCAAAATCCATAAATTTAATAGAATAATATTTTGGGATTTTTTATGTCCTCCAAAACGAAATTTGTAATTGGCGGGGCAATAGCTGCAATAGTACTAGTTATTTTATTTTTCATTCCAGTCTATGAGTTTTCAGATGTTGGTTCTCCCAATTCTGAATCCCCTCCACCCATGGTGGTGTTGTCTAACTATCCAGAAGACTTTGAAATTTCTCCAATTAGCTGTAAGGTAATTGGAGATTTGGTAGAGTTTGAGTTCAATATCATGAACAATCTTGATGATGATTATTATCTCGAAATAGAGCTGGCATTAAACAACAAAGATAACCTAGACTTGTCTCGCGAAGCTGTCCTTATTCAGATAGGGGCAGGGCAAACAACTAATGAAAAACATCAATCTCCATTCAATCCAAATATGAAATCTTGTGTAATTGAACTGGATCGAATTGAAAAGATTTCCTGATATTCTTCCTTCCCAAAAAATAATTTCAGCATAACCACCATATCATAAAGGAATCATCAACAAACATCTTGTGTATAGGATAAGGTGCAAGAGAAAGGGAGTAGATGTAATTCTGTTTAGGGTGACAAATAATCAAAAGATTACAGACTTTTCTTGAAAATCTGCAATACGCTTATGTTCAAACTTTTTTGAGATTCATTATGGTAGAGGAAATAACTTGTGCTGAATGTGGCAGTAAGCTTAGTATCAATTTCAAATTTTGTCCGAACTGTAAATGCAATGTAGGTTCAAATGAACCCAAAAAACCAAGTAGCCTCAGGAAAATCACCCAGTCAAACGTTTATGGAATATTTCTCATTATCATTGGAATTATGATAATTTTTGGAGAGCAATGGTACCACTACCTGCTAGCAGTAGTGGCAATCGCATTAGGAATCCACACGTTTTACAAAAATTACCAAAAGAAGAAATCAATACAATGAAAGAGGATTTGTAAAGTTACAATATCAAAAACAAAAAGAAAATCTAGATTCCTGTGATGTTAACTTTCACCTAGGTTGTTTTGAATTATTTTCTAGTGTTTTTTGCCTTTATCGAACGAAACTGTTCAACTGGAATTTTTGCTTTTGGCAAATCAAAATAAAATGTCGTTCCCATTTCCAGTTTACTTTCAACCCACATTTTTCCTCCAAGGGCTTTGACAATTCCTTCGCATATTGCAAGTCCCAACCCACTTCCTTCTTTCTTTCTTTTAGAAGATGTATCTACCTGATAGAATTTTTTGAAAATATTTTCTTGTTGGTCTTCTGACATTCCAACCCCATTGTCTTTTACGTAAAATGTCACAAAATTTGAATTATCTTTTGTACCCATCTCCAGAGTAGCATTTGTTTCAGGCAAAAATGATAATGCATTGCATATCAAATTAGAAAAGACTTCGGCAATTCTATCTGAATCAGAATATACCTTTTCACTTCCTGAAGCAGACATTGTTAATTTTACGCCTTTTTCCTCACAAGTTGGGACAAACGCCTTGTAGGAATTCTCCACCAAAATTTTTGATTCAATGATGTCTTTTTCAACAGATAGTTTGCCCAAATCAATTTTTTGAGCCATTAAAACATCTTGGATTAGTTTTTCTAATTTCAGAGCTGAAATAGAAATTTCATTTACGGCATCAAGTTGTTTTTCGTTTAGTTGGCCCATCATTTCTTGTTTTTTTAATAGTTGAACATACCCCTTGATAGGCATAAGAGGTGTCTTGAGTTCATGAGATATCATCGACATGAATTCTGTTTTTTTACTATCAATTTCCTTTAATTCTTGATTGAGTTGTTTTTCCTTTTCTAGTGCATTTCCCACTTTGCGAGTCATTTCCTTGAAGTTTTTGTTAAGCGAATGCAGTTCCGAAATTCCTTTGTCATCAAGACCGTTTTTCTTTATAGAGTTGTATTTTGAGAACTCACTCATTCGGCGTGCAAGCATCTCAATTGGTTTTGTAAGATTATTTGAGATGTAAAATGTGGCCAAAAATGTTCCTGAAGACACAATTGCAGAAAACACCAAAATTACCATTCCGATGTTTTTATCTTCAGTTGTGATGTAATTTAGAATGCCAATATAGAATATGATAAAACTAGTAATTCCAAAAATTAGAAAAAGGGCCTGCTTGATTTTGATCATTGAAATTCAAAAATTATTCAGCAACGCTTGTAATTTTGGCAAGTAGTTGATCAATATCTACTGGTTTTTGCAGACATGAAGAGATTCCCAACTCTTTGAATTTTTTCACAGTCTCAATTGGTATGCTTGAAGCAGTAAGAATGATTACTTTGGATAGTTGGTCAGGATCTTCTTTTGATAGTGTGTTGAGGATTTCGTATCCATCAAACTCTGGCATTGCAAGATCAAGTATGATTGAATCATATTGATTTGTCTTAATGAGTTCTAATCCTTCCTTGCCATCATTTACAACGGTGCATTCATGATTACTCATATCCAAAAAGGATGAAATCATTTTTGTTATTTGCTCGTTGTCATCTATAATCAAGACTTCAAGTGGTTTTGCTGGTTCGGTTTTAGATTTTGTAAACATTTTCAGTCTCCCTTACCTTCTTTTTTTACCATTAAATTCTGTTGTAAGTAATCTAGTATTACTTTCTCTTGTTCAATCTCTCGTAATCTGTGCTCATAGTCTTCGTTCATGTTCTCTGAGAATTTGTTTTCTTTTTCTAGAACAAATGCAGATTTTCTCCAAATCAGTTTGAATAGAGACTTTAGGGTAGATACGAAGGATCTAGAATCAGTCCATATGGCCATAAGTTCTGAGCTTCCACTGTTTATGAAAAATACGACTTCTTTTTCATCTTTGATGATAAATGAAAAGTTGTGCCTGTTAGACTCGTCTAGTTTCTTGATATTGTTAAGTGGTAGACCCTCTAGGGCAAATTGACCCTTTTTAGAGTAGGTAGTTAGTACCTGTAGTTCTGCTTTAGTCTTTTTTAGTAGATTTACAAATTCTGTGTGATAGAATTTGATAAAGTTGGTCTCTGAACCTAGTACCATTACTTCTTTTTCTGCAGTCTTTGCCATTCGTTCAATTTTTACCAAAATAGAGTTTCTTCCTTGAAGAATTTGGAATTTGTTTCCATCTGGATTTTCAGATTCATCAACGTGTTTAGGAACAGTCTCCCATAAGGTAAGGATTTTTTCTTTCTTTAGCTCAAGGTCAAGGACTCTCTTTTTTTCATTGTCAATTATGATGGTTAGTGCATCATCAATTGGAACGGCGTTGAATTTGGTAGGCTTACCAAATATTGAGAATATGATTCCTTTTTGCTCAAGGGAATTTAATAGATGATATGATTCGGTTCTTGGAATAGTGAGATTTTTTGAGATTGCAGAAGCAGTTTTTTCACCTGTCTTTGTGAGATAAAGGTACACCTTTGATTGGTTTGGTGTAAGACCGTATTGAATGAGATTTTCATTAATCTTTTTCATAGATTCCTTGTGGTCGTTTCCCAAGACCAAGTTTTCAATCAATGCTTCTTCCATTGTCATGTTTTTTTAGTACATTGATCGGAACTTAAGATCATGTCTGTCATAC
>JBMSGE010000091.1:0-4859 GCA_049414205.1 Nitrosopumilaceae archaeon | reverse complement strand
GCCGCAAGCATTATTGTCTGTGCTGCAAATCCACATGATTTCATCACCTCGTCTCGTCTATTCTCCATGCTGTCAGAGTATTTTTTTTCAAGTGCTTTAGTGACTTGTTCTTGTCTTGTTTTAGGAGCATTTCTCCAGTATCTATCAGGATTTGTTTTCCAAGCATTTGTGTCACCGCATAGAACTATAACTAAAGAGCCATCCCTAGGCTGTGCCTGGTCTCTTGCTGCCTTGCTTATTCTATCCTTAACATCTTGATCAGTTGCAGTGATAAATCTCCAGTTTTGTTGGTTGTAGCTTGTTGGAGATAAAATTGCCAACTCCATTAGAAATTTAATTTCATCAGGTGACATTTTGTGAGATGGATCAAATTTCTTTATCGCCCTTCGAGTTTTGATAGCATCAAAAGTATCCAATTTTAAATCAATAAACATTGAAAAATTTTGTAATTTATTTGATTGCTATTTGTTCATTTTACAAAAATTGATAAGACCACAAGAAAACAAAAATCACAATGACTGAATTTGTCCATAAACCATACACCACTATCTACGTCAGAGACATGATAAAGGTGAGTTTGGATGATCTGCTAAACATGATGTCCTCACTTGAGGCAGGCAATGCATATTGGGCAGACGGAGTGCTTTTTGCAAGTTTTGCGATGACAGATTCTGAGGAACTGGCTAAAAAGGAAATCCAGGGGGAGACATATCTGGATAAAATTATTTTTGCAAAATATGACACCTATACAAAAACTGCCAAATTATCAACAAATATTGAAATCAATATTCTCAATGTTCAAAAAAGCCACCTTTATCGAGACCTTGTCGCATGGCTGAAAAAACAGCCAATCTGGAATGATTAATTTTAATCGGAACTCTTAATTTCACAGATTTTCAAGTGATTGTGAATAAATTGGAAATTACTGCTGAAGACAAAAATGAATTAGAAAATCTGTTAAAAATTGCCACTAGTCAAATTCCAAGATATTTTAATTTGGTAAATTCTGCCAAAGAAAAATGGCAAATAAAAGACATCAACGAATGCATATTTGGCATGGTTTTTGAGAAATACATTCATGATTCTGGCCAATACCTTTCAAACAAGGGAATTGATGACAACCAACCAAACACCATTGAGAGTACGATGGAGGCATATGATGTTGGAATAGAGGTATTTGACGACAACGTTGCCGAGGTTAAAAGACTCATTCAAGAAAACAACTAGAAACCTGAAAAATTTCCAAATAGGCGTACATATTTTAACAAAACCAAACCACAGTAAGTATGGAGTTTTCCCAGACCTTAGAGCCTAATATCCAAAAACCAATAATCATTGCCGCAATGCAAGATATGGGAAATGTGGGAAGTATTGTAATTGATTTTATCAATGAAAGCTTGAAAACAAAGCAGTTCAGAAAAGCAAAAAGCCAATACCCAACCTATGTAGTTGACAAAGGAGGCTACATTGATGTTCCAGATGAGGGTTGGGAATACAGATTTGCCGATGATCTGATTGTCTTTGGAGGAGGGGCAGGTCAACCGCGAGACAATCAAGAACTAAATGCATTATGCCAGGATGTAATGGATGTTGCAAAAAAATATTCTGCAAAGTTCATCTATACTTTGGGAGGATTTCACACAAACCGAGTATTGGGTAAAACCCCCAAGACATTTGTTACAACAACATCCAGAGAAATAACTCAGCAAATGCAAGATATGGGAATTGAGACAACTCCACAAAAATCACTAATCACAGGATTCAACGGACTAATTCTTGGATTTGCAAAACAAAATTCACTTCACGGTATTGGAATGTATGGAGAACTAAATGAGCCCAAAGTTCCCCAATACAGAGCAGCAATCAGTATAATCAAAACTCTAGAAAAACTCACCTATAGAAAGCTAGGTGATACTACCAGTTTAGAGTTGATGGCCCAAGAAATCGACAAGAGTTTTGAGTGCTAAATTAACGGTATTCAGAACCACAATCTCCAATTAACTCAAAAAGATCGTTTGATTTTTCAGTTACAGATTCGATTGCAGATTTGTCTTGCGAGTCTAAATTGATTCTAAAAACTTGCTGATTATCATCTCGATGTTCTGAAATGCCAAGTCTTGCACCAATAATTACTCCTGCAACTGAAGGCTTTTGCATAATGTAGGATGTAGCCACATTTGCAATGCTGCATTGGTGTTTTTGGGATATATGGCTCAGGGTTTGAAGTAATTCTTGGAATAACTCCCAGCCTCCCCACCGGACTATCATGTTATAGTATTTTCTCAGACTTGCAGTATCCAAGCCCCCCTTGAGAGGCTCAGGGGCTCCCAGGTACTTTTCTGACAGAAATCCACCAAGAAGTGTTCCGTATGAGAGAATCTGAATATTGTTTTTTTGGCAAAATGGAGTCAATAGTTTTTCTGGCCTATCATCCAAAATAGAATACTGGACCTGATTAGATATTATTCTGATTCCCTGTTCTGTAATTAATTGTAATCTTTCTGTATCAAAGTTGGTCAGTCCCACATGTTTTATTTTTCCTTTATCTCGTAAATCAGATAGATGGACCAGTGCATCGACATAACTAGGATCATTGTAATCCCACCAATGAAATTGAATTAGGTCAATTTGCGCTGTATTCATTTTTTGTAAAGATTGGTCAATGTAATATTCTACAATGCTTTTTGACATGGGTCCAGGATTTGGGACAAATTTTGTTAGTGCTTGGGAGTTTTTTAGTTCCTCTTTTCCTTTAAGATTTTCAAGTTTTGTGCGGAATTTTCCAATGAAAGATTCTGCTGGACCATAAATGTCTGCCAAATCCCATGTGGTAAATCCAGAGTTGTGATATTGAATCATTTCATCAACTGCTTTTTGAGGATCAATGTAGCCATGTGCTCCAGAGACTTGCCACATTCCATTTAGTATTCTGCAAATCTCCAAATCATCTGCCAGTTTGATTTTCTGGTCCATGACTCTGTAGAATTATTGTTGTTAAAAAATCATTTTTGTTATTGTAAAAAATTAATTGGCAGGACAGTGAATATCGCAAAACAAAACAATTCCAGATGGAAGTGTCTTTGCAATAATTGAATGTCCGTCTTGTAATCCCTTTCCACAAACATAGCACTCTACGGCGCTTGCCGATGTAGCAATGTTTCTTGAGGAATGAATTATTCCCGGAAAGTGTGTCTGTTTAACCTCCTGCATGGCCATACATTGTCATAAAACACAATCAGTAATAAAGGTACCGTACCTTCAGGTACTTTACATGAGCCTAGCCGATGAAAATTCAATCATGGAATATTCTGTCTTTGAACCAGCCTTTTTTCATTGCAATTACAGCAAATGCCAAAATCAGATAAAAAATGACACCATATTGCCAGTTTTTTGCAAATATGGTAGCGCCAAATGCTGATGCAATTACAATAACTACAACTAATGCCCATTTGTCTAGTTTTTGCCTTGACTTGTCCTGCGCCATCCCCATAATAGATTAAAACAGTGGACAGAATTTATACAAAGATCACATCTGGAATCCTTAGATTATCCAACACAATACGAAACCATTAAACGAAGATTGAGACGAATTTTTGTTGTAATATGGATAAAAGAGATGGCGCGGTTTTATCGGCAATTCTAGTTGGAGTCAGCATTCCAGTAACACTGGTGCTTTTGGTTGCAAACGGAATCCTAGATAATCCTATTCCATAAGGCATCTTAGGGATTTAGATTTTTGAAATCAAGGCATTTTTGATCAAACTCGTTGAGGTATTTTTTTCCTCCAAATTGCGAATCCTCAATGTATATCTCACAAGTTTGAGAATCAATTTTATTGGCGTTACTGGCATTGTTCATTACCTGTAAAACTAGAATTACAATCAGGATTGCCATTATCATTAAGGCAAACTTGCTAGAGTAAATATCCACAAATTTTGATTTGTGATTTTAAACATATACGTATTGATACAGTTTAATCTAGTTTTTAAAAAACTCAATTGGTGTTTTTCTTTAATTTTACTTGGCAAGTTAAAGCATGTTTGGCCAAATCTTTGGGATCATCAAACGTTGCAGGACAAAACAAGCAATAAGATACCATGAAAATTGTTGGATTTTCAAAATATAATGAAAAGGTTATTGTGAAAATCCGGACAAATAGGCTAGGAACAGGGTTTCAAAGACGACGGTTTAAATAATAAACGCCAAAATTCAAGTTTATGGGTGGACACCTTTGGAAATGCTCAACCGCAGATAGTACCCCTAGACTTAACTGAAAACCAATTTCAAATTTACAATAAAATATCTAGAAATTACTCACATTCATTTCTCTTCGAATCATTAACTGGTCCTGAGATTCTAGCAGAAACTTCAGTGATGGGTTTTGATCCTAAGATAATCGTCAAAGGGTATTCAGACAGAGTGGAATTGACAAGAAAAAATGAAGACATAGAGATTATTCAAACAGAAGATCCATATTCTGAGATAAAAAAACTTCTCAAAAAATCAAGCAATCAAGAATACAGGTATTTGGGCGGAGCAGTAGGAGTTGTAAATTATGATGCAATCAGGCTGGTAGAGAACATCCCCAACACACATGATGCACCCGAACCATTAATGGAGTTTGGAGTTTATGATGATGGAATTTTGTATGACAATTTACACAAAAAATTATTTTATTTTTATCATGATGAAAACAGGTTTGATCAATTCAAAATATCAAATGATACTTTTGAGTCATTTCAAGCATCAGAAGTTACTCCAAACATGGACAAAGAAAATTTTTCAGAGATTGTAAACAAGGCAAAAAAATACATTCATGATGGAGACATATTCCAGGCAGTCCTATCACGAAAATTTGC
>JBMSGE010000090.1:0-4879 GCA_049414205.1 Nitrosopumilaceae archaeon | reverse complement strand
TTGGATTTAGGAAAAAAATTACTTACCTCTTATGAAAAATATTTTGGAATAAAATACCCTTTGCCTAAACTTGATTTGATTGCAGTTCCTGATTTTGCAGCAGGTGCAATGGAGAATTGGGGTGCAATTACATTTAGAGAAACCATATTGCTTTATGATCCAAAAACATCATCCACTAGAACAAAGCAATTCATTGCAGAGGTAATCTCTCATGAGATTGCACATCAGTGGTTTGGAAATCTAGTTACCATGAAGTGGTGGAATGACTTGTGGCTCAATGAAAGTTTTGCAACTTTTATGGCGACAAAGTTTGTAGACAAATTCTACCCTGAATGGGATTTATGGAATCAGTTTGTAGAGGATGCAATGAATGTTGCAATGGGATTGGATTCTCTTAAGACCACCCATCCCATTGATGTAAAAGTGAATTCTCCGGCTGAAATTCGTGAGATTTTTGATGCCATATCTTATGATAAAGGTGGATGTGTTTTACGAATGCTTGAGCATTATGTTGGGGAGCCAAATTTCCAAAAAGGTCTCAAAGAATACCTAAAAAAATTCAAGTATCAAAATGCCAAAGGACAAGATTTGTGGGATGCTATAGGAAAAGCATCCAAAATGCCAGTCAGTGTTATGGTGAATAGCTGGCTAAAGCAGCCAGGATTCCCACTAGTTGAGATAAAGCAAGATGGGACACGCCTTCAGCTTACTCAAAAGAGGTATCTTTTAGAGCCTGACAAAAAATCCACAAAGGGAAAATGGGTAATTCCATTATCAATTGGTCTTGGAGACTCTACAATTACAAAATTATTTTCACAAAAATCAACCTCAATTAAAATCCCAAAATCAATTGGATTTGTGGCAAATTACGGACGTAATGGATTTTACCGGGTAAAGTATGATGAGGGAATATTACTTGATCTGAAAATGCTCGTTGATCAAAAACAAATTCCACCAATAGATAGATGGGCAATTCAAAATGACTTGTACTCTCTATGTGTGTCCGGAGATGAAAACGTTAGAAATTATCTTGACTTTTCAGATGCATACTTTGATGAAGAGAGTTATCTTGCATCAATTAATGTTGCACACAACCTTGCATCTCTTTACTTCCGTGTATTTGATGAAAAGTTTTCTGATGAAATTAAAGAGTATGCGATAAACTATTTGAGAAAAATCTTATCTGAATTGGGATGGGAGCCAAGAAAATCAGACAAACATACTGATGCATTACTTCGTTCATTTGCAATATCTGCACTAGGAAAAATGGATGATGAGCAAGTTTGTGCCGAAGCTAAAAAAAGATATCAAAAATTCTTAAAATCTCCAAAATCATTATCTCCTGATTTGATTGACCCTGTTTGCTCTATTGCTGCTTGGAATGGTAATTCCAAAACTTACTCTGAATTGGTAAAGTTATACAAAACTGCTAAAACCATGGAAGAAAAACTTCGCTTTTTGGGTGCAATGTGTGGATTCAAAGACACAAAACTCCTCAAAAAAACACTTGATTTCTCACAAACCTCAGAAGTGCGTTCTCAGAACATGCAACTTCCAATAATGAGAGTGGCTGCAAATCCTTATGGCAAGAAGATACTGTGGCCATGGCTTAAGAAAAACTGGAAAAAACTAAACAAAAAAGTTGGTCATGGAAACCCTCTTTTCAATAGAATTGTGGCTAGCATTTCTTCTGTTGCAGATGACTCTATGGAAAAAGAAATCAAGGGATTTTTCAAGAAAAACCCCACTCCTGGAACAGAAAGAACTCAAGCCCAAACACTTGAAAGAATAAGAATTAACTCAAAGTTCCTTCGAAGAATGAAAAAAGAATTCCAAAATGGCTAAAAAACTAGGTGCTCCAATTGCATTAGGTGTAGTCACAGTTTTGGCAATCCTATTACTAACTGGCTCTGATAGTGACGATGACGAGATCTTAAAATCAACTTTTTCTATAAATGCTGTTTATTTTCCAAACACTGAGAACAATGAAGATGGCTACATTCAAATTAATTTCAAAGATAAATCTGAAAAAACCAATGCTGTGATTTTAGAAGTATTGGGAATGGAAGAGTCTTTCCAAAAAACTATTTTGTCCTCAGAATTTGAAGAAACCATTTCATTTCCAACTCCCCCAAAATATGGTTGGGAGATTCACCCAGTGACATTGCTAATTGATCATGAGGACTTTGGAAAAGTATCCATGAAGACTGAGATTCGACCTTCTGGAGAAACTGCAGCGCCAATAATTTATGGAAAACCATAGATCATAAACAAGATTTTATTGTACCTTCAAAAGTTATTCAATGTTGGATTTACTGCCAGATTTGAAAAAAGGAAAAAGAGGTGCCATTGCCAAGGCAATCACAATAGTCGAAAATGACCAACCCGAGGCAAAAAAACTATTAAAAAAAATCTTCAAAGACACTGGCAAATCAATAGTAATTGGAATTACAGGTCCTGCAGGAGCTGGAAAAAGTTCACTGATAAACAAAACAGCAGTTGCAATGAGAAAACTGCGAACCAAACCAGCAGTATTGGCAGTGGACCCCACAAGTCATGTTACTGGAGGTGCAATCTTGGGGGACAGGGTACGAATGAGTGAATCTACTGATTCTGGAACCTACATTCGAAGTATTGCCTCTCGTGGAGCAACAGGTGCAGTATCAAGGTCTTTGAGAAACAGTATTAGAATTTTAGAATATGCTGGATTCAATCCCATAATTATTGAAAGTGTGGGTGCAGGTCAAACAGAAGTAGAAATATCAAACATTGCAGACATTACAGTTGTTGTTTTTAACCCCCATACGGGAGATAGCATACAAACCATCAAAGCCGGTTTGACTGAAATTGGTGATATCTATCTTGTAAACAAGAGTGATCTTGATGGAACAAATCAACTCTTTGATGCAGTAAGGGACTTTATTGGAGCATCTGAGAGAAATCCAGTCATTCTTAAGACCTCTGTAAAGAAAAATTCAGGAATTTCTCAATTTGCAAAGACTCTCAAAGAAATGATGGGTGAAAAAAGAAAATTAAAAGTAGAAAAAGACAAAGAGAGACTCGAAACTGAACTCAAGGATATTGTTTTAAATAACATAAAAGAAAAGATGGATGAAATGCTTGATTCAGATAAAACATTTTCGAAATATCTAAAAAAGCTACAAACAAAAGATATTGATCCCTTTGAAGCAGCAGATAAAATTACAAAATCTCTAATAAAGTGAAAAAAATGGCGGCAAAAAAATCAAAATCAAAAGAACCAGAAAAAAAAATATTCACAGATTCAAATTTTCCTGTAAAACGTATCTATCAAAAATCATCCAAAAAACGAACAGTTGAAGATGCCGGTAAATTTCCATTCACTCGTGGAATCCATCCTGGAATGTACAGGGACAGATTTTGGACCATGCGACAATATTCTGGATTTGGGGATGCAAAACTAACAAACGAGAGATTCAAGTTCATGCTTGAAAAGGGTCAGACTGGTCTTAGTATGGCATTCGATCTTCCAACCCAGATTGGATATGATCCTGACTCTCCACAAGCAGAAGGTGAAGTAGGAAAAGTAGGTGTTTCTATTGCATCTCTAAAAGATATGATGACTGCATTTGATGGAATTCCATTAGGTAAAGTCAGCTCTTCTATGACGATAAACTCGACTGCATCAACTTTACTTGCATACTATATTGCAGTAGGGGAATCTCAAGGATTCAAAAGTGAACAGTTACGTGGCACAACTCAAAATGATATTCTCAAGGAGTACATTGCACGCAATACCTACATCTATCCTCCTCAACCATCAATGAGATTAATTGGCGACATGATTGGATATTGTGCAGAAAAAGTTCCTTCTTGGTACCCGGTTTCAATTTCAGGATATCATATGAGAGAAGCAGGATGTACTGCTACACAAGAGGTAGCTTTTACACTTGCAAATGCTATTGAATATATTCAAACATGTATTGATAGAGGTCTCAAAATAGATGACTTTGCTCCTCGCCTTTCATTCTTCTTTTGTTGTACTATAGAATTTTTCGAAGAGGTTGCAAAATTCAGAGTTGCAAGAAAAGTATATGCAAAAATACTCAAAGAAATGTTTCATGCAAAAAATCCTCGTTCTATGCAATTAAAATTCCACACACAAACAAGCGGTGAGTCCTTGACGGCTCAACAACCTGATAACAATATTGTTCGTGTTGCAATTCAGACGATGGCTGCAGTGATGGGAGGTACTCAATCATTACACACAAACTCTAGAGATGAGGCATTGGCTCTTCCAACACAAGAATCTGCAAAAATTGCTCTAAGAACCCAACAAATTGTTGCTCACGAAAGCGGCGTTACAAAGACAGCAGACCCAATGGCCGGTTCTCACTATTTAGAAGAATTATGTGACCAAATTGAAGACGGTGTCTGGAAATATCTTAAAAAAATACAAAAAATGGGTGGCTCTGTCAAAGCAATTGAGAAGGGATTCTTCCAGTCTGAAATCAGACAAAATGCTTACCGTCTTAAAAAAGAGACCGATGATGGTGACAGAGTTATCGTTGGCGTTAACAAATATTCCGAACAAGAAGAACAGCCAGACCTATTGAGAATAGATGATAGAATTGAAATTCAACAAAAAAAGGCACTCAAAAAACTAAGAGCATCGCGAGACAAAAAGAAACTCGAAAAAGCATTATCTGCAATGCAGAGTGCTGCAGAAACTGATGATAATCTCATGCCTTACATTATTACATCAGCTAAAGCATATGCTACGACTGGCGAGATTAGTAATACCTTCAGAGAAGTATTTGGCGAGTATCGTCCAAAAGAAGTATTTTAGTTAGAGATTTTTTTAAATTATTTTTAATTTTATCATGGCACCCAGATTGAT
>JBMSGE010000089.1:0-4976 GCA_049414205.1 Nitrosopumilaceae archaeon | reverse complement strand
TTCCAAGATTCATACATGGATGGAAATGATCTTGATTGCACTCCAATTACTTTGACATTTGGATTTTTAGTTTTGATGGCAATTAAAATACCTGCAGCTAAACCTCCTCCTCCAATTGGGACATACACTTCTTCAACATCTGGCACATCTTCTAGTATTTCTAATCCAATTACTCCTTGCCCTGCTATTATTTCCGGATCGTCAAATGCATGAATGAGGATTGATCCTGTCTTATTTGCAATTTCCTTTGCTTTTGTTGATGCCTCGTCATAATTGGTTCCTTCCAAAATTACATCTGCACCATACCATTTTGTTGCGGAAACTTTAGCAGGAGATGCATTTTTTGGCATTACTATAGTACAAGAAATATTTTCAGCATTTGCAGCATATGCAACACCTTGTGCATGATTTCCTGCAGATGCGGCAATTACTCCCTTTTGTTTTTCCTCGGGAGTTAAATTTTGAATTTTATAATATGCCCCTCTTATTTTGAAGGCTCCTGTTTTTTGTTGAAATTCTGATTTTAGATAAACCTTAGACTCACTAAGCATACTAAAAGTAGGAGAGTACACTATGGGTGTCTTCCTAATTTTCTTACTTTTCATGGAATTTGCTTTTAGGATATCATCGTAGGTTGGATTCAATGGGAATGTTCCTATTTTGCTGATATATTTTACTTCTTCCATTGAAAAATTACATTTTTTATCAAATTTTATCAATGAATAAAAATACTAGAAAATTGAGCCTGAATTTCTTACTAATGATACTCTGCTATTTTTTTGAAAATCAAAGATTATTCAAAATTTCTACAATTCTTTTTTCAATTTTGGATTTTGTTGAATCAGAAATTTTTCTAGGATCAAACAGTCCTTCTTTTATTCCCTCTTTGACAAATTCTATATCGAGTGTACATAAACAACCCTCTTCGCCTGTAACCAATTTTGCATCATCAATTAAAACTGAACTTGTTTGATACGTCTCAACTAGTAAATTGTTTAATTCTTCAATTAAATCTGTTTTTCGTTTCTGTAGTTCTTGAAAATCGGTTTCTGATTTTTCTTCTATCTCTTTGACAATTTGTTCTCTTAATTTATCATTTTCAAAAAATATTTCAAATAATTTTTGATGATCAAAATCCTTGTATCCTTTTTCTTTTAATTTATCTAAAACAAGTTGGTCATTGTTATCAGACATTTCCTGTTCTTTATTTTTTGTCACATCAATTATTTTGGCAAGTTCTTTTTGACATTCAACTACTCTTTGGTCTGGTTTGTAAAACAACAAAACGTGATATTGTAATGACAAATGCCCTGATATCAAATAATTATCCTCCTGAATTTCAAATTTTGTAAAAATTCTGCGAAGGTCTTCATTGTTTGAAATGGATACCTCTTGAAGTGTCCAACCACTTAGCTTTTTCATTATGTTTTCATAGTATTGTTTTACTAAATCTGGGTCAAAGGTTTTTTGTTCAGTTACTGTTGCATCCCCTAGCATAACTTTGATTGAAATTGGCTGGGTGATTTTTTTTATTTTTTCAAGGAATGAATTTTGAATTTCTTCATTTTTAGAATTTAGATTCTGAATAAATTCATTTGGTGACTTGATACCAAGGCGCACAAAAATATCGATTTTTTGTACTCCTTAAACCTTACACACTGAAAATGATATAACATAGAAAATCGTAGATGTATGGGGATGACAGATGATGATTTTGTTTGTAACATATGTTATACCAAGATCGTCATATATTATCAAGAAAAATATGCTGGAAATCGTGGAAAATGCCCCACATGCGGCGTTGATTTTCCCCTAGAATAGGTTCAAAAGCCCCCTTTTATACAGAATTAGAGATGTCATCGGACAAATCAGACCCCGAAAAGAAATCCCCTGATGTTGTAGATATGATTCTCGCCAAAAGAGGAGAACCAGTGATGGATTCTGAAACAATGATTATGGAAACTCAAAAAAGAGTCTGGGGGGCGTTAAAAAAAGGATATGAGTATACTGGAATCATAGATGATTCTGAGAAATTTTTGAGAGAACATGTTTTTAAAAAAATCAACATGGTGGTTTTGTATGTTGATTTAGTTGGCTCCACCACTATGACCTTGGAGTTACCTACAGAAAAACTTGCAACCATAATTAGTTCATTTTCTCAGGAAATGGCATCAGTTATCAGAGTACACAAAGGTCTAGTTTTGAAATTTGTAGGTGATGCAGTGATTGGTTACTTTAATGCTACAGACAATACTTTGCTTGCATCAGACAATGCCGTAAATTGCGCAAAATCTATGATAACAGTTATCGAAAAAGGAATAAACCCAATTCTTAACCAATATGATTATCCTGATTTGATGGTAAAAATTGGAGTGGATTATGGTCAAAGCATTATTGTCCGATACGGTTCTAATGAAGCAACATCCCACGTTGATTTGATGGGACCTGCATTGAATATTGCTGCAAAGATTCAAGCAATGGCAAAACCAAATCAAATCTTAATTGGTCAAGATGTTTATCAAAGAATTCATCCATCTACCCAAAAATTATTCAAACAAATTGTTTGGAAGAAAGATGAATGGAAGTATCGCTCTAGATTAACTGGAGAAATCTATAAAGTGTATGAATATGCAGGATAGAATTAAAGACGGTCTTTAATTTTACATTAATGATACAATAAGAATCCATCTGTTATTACTAAAATTAAGAAAGTAGCCTAGATTTAATTGATGAAAAAAATGCCTGGCAATATGGATATAAAATATGGATTAATTGCCATTCCTATTGCAATTGCAATTCTTGCAGTAATGATACCTGGAAATGATCAATTTTTACCAGAATTAGATTCACAAGTACATGAAGTATCAAAAATTCAACCACAAATTGCCGAAGCTGAAGAACAACCAGTAAAGGAATACACGTTGATAATTGAGCAAACAGACATTCAAGTATCTGATACTGCTGTCTGGCATGCTTGGACATACAATGGAACAGTACCTGCACCCACTCTAAAGGTAAATCAAGGAGATCTTTTGCGAGTCAGAGTAATCAATAATCATGATGTGACTCATAGTTTCCATGCTCATATGAGTGACTACGATCCCAAACACGATGGATCTCCTGTAAATGTGATTACAGGGGTTGGTTCTGGTTCAATGATTCCACCAGGCGGTGAATGGACATATGAATACAATGTAAACACATGGGGAACAACATTTTTCCATGATCATGCCTCGTCTGAAGGTCTTGGAATAAAAGATCATATTTTGCAAGGTCTTTATGGTACAATCTTAATTGAAAGAGATCCACCAAGAACTTACATTGACAGACACATTCCAATCGTGATGTCAGAAATTGGTCATGATGTTGAAAGAATGGAACCAGGTCCTACACCATACTATATCATGAATGGTATGGGAGTACCAGGTGGAGAAAAAGCTCTTGAAGAAATCTTTGCAGAGCAAGGGCTGGATGGAGTTGTTGCACAATTCAATTACACATTACCTGTCTACAAAGCAAAGGTGGGAGAAACAGTTGAATTTCATGTTTCTAATCTAGGCGAACAAATCCATTCATTTCACCTACATGGAAATAAGATGATCTCAAGTACAAATGATAGGGGTTCTACAATAACTTCTCAAACATTTCCGCTAGTTCAAGGAACACTTGAATCATTCATTGTTAAACCCGACAAACCAGCTATTTGGTTATTCCATTGTCATGTTGTTGGCCATGCAGATGCAGGAATGATAGGATTATTCATAGTCGAAGAATAATTCCTCTTACTTTATTTTTAAACTCACACTGTTAAAAAACCCATGATCACTTTTACCGCTTGATTAAACTATCAGAATTATACTGTAAACTTGTCTGGGCATTCAACATGTTCATAATGATGTTCTGTGAATTTTTCTTGAACAACATAAATTACAATTTTATGTAATTCTCTTTCTTTGATTTCTTTGTGGCATCTAAGACACCTCTTTGTTGATTTTTCCACAGTACCAGCGATCCAAAAGGCTAGTCTATAAGGATCTGCGATCAGCTCAATTTGAGCAAAAATGACTCAAATTACACTTTTTGGTATATCAAATGCCTAAAGTAAGGCAGAAATATAGCAAAACGTGGTTCTAAACTATGGATGATTTGGTAATTAAGCAGTTACGCGACCTATATGGATTGAATCCCGAAATTCCTCACAGAGCATTCCAATTTCCTAGACTGCCTCCAGGAATCACACATCCTATGTTTAAAATCCATGAAAATCCAACCAAAGAAAAATTCTCACAAGATACAGCTTCGCTAAACAAAAAACTTGATGGATTCCAAAAATTATATCAACAACATGCATCAGGACTAATGGGAATGAATTCATCTACAATAATCCCTCCAGGACATCCATTGTTTTCCGAAAAAAATTCCATTGAATCACTTAAAGCAGAAAATGATAAATTGCTAAAACAAAATTTAGAATTAAAGAAAAAATTAGACAAAGAAAACTCTAATCATAACTAGTTCCAAGTCCAGTCCAAATTAAGAATCCTTATTAATTTCTAATCTAACCTTCATTATGGTAAAGACTCCAGCTGAAAAATGGAAAGACACTGTAATCAAATACAGAAAACAATGCCAAAAAATTATTCAAGTATCAAAAAGTGTGCGATATGCAGGAGTAATCAACCAATATGGTAGAACAATAACTGGAATTGTTAGGTCTGATATTAAACCACTATTAAAATCAGAACAAGTAAAAAATGAATTCTTCATCCTTTCAACTTTAATGAATTTGCGCAAAGATTCAGAAAAAGCGGTTGGAAAATTAAATTATGTTTTGCTAGAGCATCAAAAAGTATCTATTGTAATTTTACAGAAAAACAACATGACCTTTTATGTGTCAATGGATGGAAAAGCCAAAGATGTTCATGAAAATATTTCAAAAATTAAAAAATTAATTTAAGCCGGGGTAAAACCATGAT
>JBMSGE010000088.1:0-5325 GCA_049414205.1 Nitrosopumilaceae archaeon | reverse complement strand
TCAAACGGCGCGACCCTGTATAGAGTGAAAAGCTTTCTCCTCACCCAGTACGCCTTTGCGTAAATAACATGTATTTTTCGCAGGGCCGCGCAAATCAGTTAATAGAATTTGCGCTTTTCATCGTTATTCTTATACGTTATAATGATATTTAAGATTTATTTGAAATATTTTGAAAAAACAATATTATTTGATGTAATATTTATGCACACCTAGGAAATATTTTCAAGATCACTAAGAGATCAATGGAATTTTTTTACATTTTCCAAATGAGGAATTATAAGCACGACCATACAATCATAGAACATTGTCAGGAAATTCAATCGGACAGAGGCTTGTTCTCACTAGTTTTGGAGAAAGTCATGGAAAATCAATTGGTGCTGTATTAGATGGATGTCCAGCAGGATTAGAAATTGATGAAAAAGAAATTCAAAAAATGTTAGACTACAGAAAACCAGGGACTTCCCTTATCACTACTCAAAGAAAGGAGGGAGATAAGGTAGAAATTATTTCAGGTGTGTTTAGAGGATTCACAACAGGAGCTCCAATCACCATGGTGATTTGGAATAGTGATCAAAAATCAAAAGATTATGAAAATTTAAAAACAAAACTTCGTCCAGGGCATTCAGATTACCCTGCAATGGTAAAGTACAATCATTTTAATGATTATCGAGGAGGAGGAAGGTTTTCGGGAAGACTTACGGCCACACATGTCATGGGTGGAGCCATTGCAAGAAAATTACTCAAAGTAACATTAGGAATTGAAACCAATTCATACACAACACAAATTGGCAAAATCAAAATGAAAAAAGAGTTTGATTCTAAAATGGCAAAGTCAATTTACAAAAATGACGTCAGATGTCCAGATGTAAATACAGCAAAAAAAATGAAAGAATCCATCATGAGTGCTAAAAAGAAAGGAGATTCACTAGGAGGCATAATTGAATCCATAACAACAAATGTTCCTGTTGGACTTGGCGAACCGATTTTTAGTTCTCTAGAATCAGATTTGAGTAAAGCAATTTTTTCAATACCATCTGTAAAGGGTATTGAATTTGGTTCAGGATTTGATGGTTCTGAATTATTTGGTTCTGAAAATAATGATCTATACACAATAAAGAAAGGAAAAATAATCACAAAGACAAACAATTCTGGCGGAATACTTGGCGGAATATCAAACGGAATGCCAATAACAATGAGAGTAGCATTCAAACCGGCCTCATCAATAGCTAAAAAACAAAGTACAGTAGACATCAAAGCAAAAAAGAGTGCAGTCTTGCAAGTTCAAGGCAGACATGATCCTTGCGTAGTTCCAAGGGCACCTCCAGTAGTAGATTCTCTTGTTGCATTAACAATTGCAGATCATGCGTTATTAGCAGGTCAAATCAAACCTGTGTTGTAAAAATGGCTGAAATCAACGAACTTCGTAGTAAAATGGACGAAATTACTATTGAAATGATAAAGATGCTAAAGGTAAGAACAGACATTGCAAAAGAGATTGGAGAAATTAAAAAAAACATAGGCAAAGGAGTGACAGATGAATCAAGAGAAGATAATCTAAGAACAAAAATTATTTCTTTGTGCAATGAATTGAATTTTGATGAGACTATTGCTACAAAATTTTTAAATTTTCTTTTAAACGAATCAATCAAGGTTCAATCAAATAACAAGCAGACACATCTTTCCATTTTTCTCAAAGCAAAATCAATGGAACAAGAAGGTAAAAAAATTATCCATATGGAAGTAGGAGAGCCTGACTTTTTACCCCCAGCCATCACCAACCAAGCACTTGGAGAAGTATACGATAAAGGATTTTTAAAGTATGGTCAAGCAAAAGGGATTCCACAATTTCGTAAAGCCCTAGCACAGCATGTTTCAAAAAATTTCAACGTCAATGTAACTCAAGATAACATCATGGTTACGCCGGGGGCAAGATTTGGAATTTTTACTGCGATAAATACTCTTCTTAATCCAGGGGACGAATTGATTGTTATTGAGCCTGCATGGCCTGCATACAAAGATTGTGCATTACATGCAGGAGTAAAGGTAAGAACAATCAATACAACTTTTGAAAATAAATGGGAGCCATCAATTGATCAGATAGAGCAAACCATAAACTCCAACACCAAAATGATTGCTTTGAATTATCCAAACAATCCAACTGGCAAAATACTCCCTGAAAAATTACAAAACGAAATTGTAGATTTGGCAATTAAAAATAACCTATTCATTCTGAGTGATGAAATTTATTCTCAATATTCATTTGTAGATTGGAAGAGTATTCTAGATTACAATTATGAGAAAACCATTGTTACCCAATCCTTTTCAAAATCACATGCAATGACAGGTTTTAGAATAGGATACACTATTGCCAAACCCCAAATCATCGACAAAATGTCAAAATTTGAGGCCCTGTGCCTTACTAACGTATCAGAGCCCATGCAGTATGTAGCAATGAAAGCTTTGGAAGCAGATACCTCCGATAATACTAATACAGTACAGCGTAGACTGGAAGTATTGATAAAAAAAGCAAATGAGATGAATCTTGATTTCATAAACCCTGATGGGGCAATGTACCTTTTTGCAAGAGTCAATCAAGAAGGATTCGACGGAGTGCAATTTGCCAATACTCTGTTAGATAAAGGGGTAGCAGTGGCACCAGGCGAAGGTTTTGGAGATTACAAAAAATTTATCAGATTATCAGCATGTCAAGATGAAAGAATTTTGTCAGACGGAATGAATATACTAAGCGGATTTTTAGGAGATAAACAATGAAGAAATCCATTACTGTTATTGGTGCAGGAGGTCAGATGGGCCAATGGTTTTCCAAATATTTTCTAGGTAAAGGCTTTGAAGTAACAGGGTATGATGAAGAAAATAAAATTAAAGGTAAAGACATTATTCAATCAGAATCATTAGTAGGTGCAATTCTTAAAGCAGACTATGTGATGCTATGTACTCCAACAAGAAGAACTCCTGAAATTATTAGATTGATTGCAAAAGAAATGAAGAGAGGCACATATCTAATTGAGATTTCTTCTGAAAAAGGAAAGGCAGTATCATCATTGTCTAAAATGCCAGCAAAAATTAATCCTATTTGTATTCATCCAATGTTTGGGCCAGGAATTAAAAATATCAAAGGACACAATATTATTTCAGTGCCAGTAAAAGATGCCAAAAAAGAACTTACAGTAGCAAAGTCTCTTTTTGAGGGAGCAAATTTTGTCACCATTGATGCAGTAGAGCACGACAAAAAAATTGCAGTGATTTTAGGACTAACTCATCTTCTAAATCTTGTTTTTGCAAACATTATTTCAAAAGATGAGAAAATTGCTTTGACAGAAAAAATGTCAGGAACTACATTCACAGTTCAAAAAATTCTTGCCGAAAGCATAATGACTGAATCACCGGAATTAATTGAAACGATTATTGCCAATCCCGAAATCAGAAGAGTTGCAGAAGATCTATGGAAAGATGTAGGGCGATTACTAACAGCAGTGCAAGAATCAAAAACTGAAGAGGTAATTACCTACATTAAAGCATGCCAAGAAAGACTTGCCACAAAAACCGATTTAGATACATCATACAAAAAATTAACGAAAATGGTAAATGCTGTTGAGAAAAAGTAGCAAAAATGCGCTCAACAAGGATAGTAACATCATTCATTAAAGATAACGATAAGTTTCTCATCTTAAAGAGAAGCAATAAAGTCAAAACAATGAAGGGGTTGTGGGCAGGAATAAGTGGAATAATTGAAAATAATGAAGAGCCACTCAATAGAGCAAAAATTGAAATTTTTGAAGAATTAGGAATAACTGAAGACAAAATTAAATTTTTAAAATCAGCATCAAAAATGAAAGTACATTCACCCCAATATGAAAATCATGAATGGGAAATTTTTCCATTTTTGTTTGAATCAAACAATCCAACAATTAAGCTAAATTGGGAAAATTCTGAATACAAATGGATCACAGTTGATGAGATGAAAAATTATGAAACCGTTCCAAGTATCGATAAGGTTTTACTCAGTTTGCTGTAGATTTTCTTTTTCATAACCTCGTTGTTGAGGTAACATAATGTAAACACATGCACCGCCGCACATCGTACAGGGAACGTTGTTTCCTGGATGTTGGCCAGTCCTACTATGAATTTTTGCAGCTTCTTCAGGGTCAATTGACAGGGCCAATTGTTTTTCCCAATCAAGAGTACGTCTAGCTTCACTCATAGCCATATCCCATTTTATTGCCTTTTCTCTAATCTTCACAAGATCACCTGCATGTGCTGCAATCCTATATGCGATTAGTCCAGCTTTGACTTCTTCTGGGTTGGGTAATGCCAAATGCTCCGAAGGAGTGAGATAACACAATAGGTCGACACCTTCGCTTGCAGATACAGCTGCGCCAATAGCACTTGCTATATGATCATGTCCAGATGCAACATCGGTTACTAATGGACCTAAAACATAGTAGGGAACATCACCAATCAAAGATTTTGAGAGACGGACATTGGCTGCCACTTCATTTAGTGGAACGTGTCCAGGACCTTCAATCATAACTTGAACGTCTTTTTCATGAGCACGTTTAGTAAGATCAACCATGTTAATCATCTCCTGAACTTGTAGTTCGTCATGAGAATCAAGGATTGAGCCAGGTCTTAAGGCATCACCGAGGCTAAATGTAACATCATATTTTCGTGCCAATTCAATCAGGTAATCATAATGAGTAACATAGGGATTTTCTTTGTCATGTTTTAGCATCCAAGCTGCAGTTAATGTTCCACCCTTGCTAACAACCCCACCATATCTTTGAACTTTTAAAATTCTTTTAGCAATGTCTTTTGTAATTCCACAGTGAATGGTCGTATAATCCACACCATCTTTTACATTATTTTCAAAAGCTTTTAGAAAATCATCTTCAGTTAAATTTAATGGATTTTTATGGACTTCAACACCATAATTGTATGCCTCGTAGATTGGCACAGTCCCAAATGTGATAGGAGCTTCTTCTAGCAAAGTTCTTCTTATTTCTTTTACATTCCCGCCGTCACTCAAATCCATTATTGTGTCTGCGTGGTATTTGACTGCAATCTTTGCTTTTTCAATTTCCTCATCAAGATTTACGTTTAATGTTGATGTACCGATATTCACATTTACTTTTGTTTTAAGACCTTTGCCAATCCCAACATTGTGAATCTTTTGTTTTCGTTGGTTATTGCTTGGGATAATTATAGAGCCCTTTGCAATTTTGGAGATTAACCAATCAAGTGTCACATCTTCATCTTTTGCAACTTGTTTCATCTCATCAGTTGCAACACCTCTTCGTGCTGCAC
>JBMSGE010000087.1:0-5372 GCA_049414205.1 Nitrosopumilaceae archaeon | reverse complement strand
AGCGGACCCGATCGGATTCGAACCGACGACCTAACGCTCCGCAAGCGTTCGCACTATCCAAGCTATGCAACGAGTCCTCAAGATGAATCGTTGCCCTAGGCTTAATTTGGATTGCGATTAGCAGTAGATATTTTCAAAAGGTAGAATTTTTCAATGTTAAATATTATTAGAACATACAAATTTTTAATGTCTGTATCAAACCTATGCATTCAGAATACTCTTTTAGACATGGGTTATGAGTCAACTTCAAACAAAACATCAATAATATTTTCAAATGTAATTGATCAAGTGTTTTTTGGATTTGGAAGTACAATTCAAAACGGGTTAATCACAGAAGCCAAAAAGCAAATGCTTCCAAAAAATTTCAAATTTCCATATTATTCTCTAGTGGAAAAGTCAGTACTAGATTTTCTTGGTCCAAAGGCTGGAAAAAAAATTCTGGATGAAATTAATGCCGAATTAAGCCGCCATACAAAGATAGAAGGTAGTACGGAAGATATTTTGAATGAATTATCCAGAAAAGAAATTTTAAACAAAATAAGAGGCATTTCAGGGAATGAGCACATTATCTATTTGTGGAAAGACAAAAACCTACGAAATAATATTTTAGAAGAAATACTTGAAAACTCAAAAGGGTCAAAAACAGCATTTACATCAGAGGACGCCATATTTTCAAAGGTAAACCAAATTCCATATTCAGATTTATTTTTAGAAAAAGATAAGGCAGTAGAAAAAACTTTTTCAGCCATAATTGAAACCCATCAAAAAAATAATCAAGAGGAACCCGCAGTTGTAATTGGTTTTGATGGAACAAAATGGTTAGATTCAGGACTAGAAAATGAATTTTTACATCTGGAGAATAAAGCCAACAAATACTTGTCAGAAAATTATGTTTCCGGCATTTGTGCTTATGATTTGAATAAAATCCCAGATGAAAAAACTTTAAAGTTATTTGTAAAGTGTCATCCTACAGTTTTACTAGATGATCCATTTGTGGTTTATGAGAGTGGGAATTAATTGAGTCAGAATTTTTTTAATACTGGAAAAGAATCGGCAAAAAAGTTTCTCGAAGAAATGAAAAAAGACAAGCATTTGTTACTAGTGTATGAGGATTTAGAGAAAGCAATAGATATTCAGATTGAATATCTTAAAAGAGGTTTAGAAAACGGAGAATGCGGTATTTTTGCAATGCCTTACAAATTAGATATTGCACAAAAGATGGAATCAAATGGAATAGACGTTGAAAAATACAAAAATCAAAATCTGCTGCATATTATAGATATTTCAGAGTTCAATGAGAAAACTAAGGATGTTTTTAGTCATTTTTCTAAAAAAATACTATCCACATCAAACAAGCCCCTGAGGATTTGTGCGATGCTAAACATAGACCTATCAACTAGAGAAGGAATGAAGTCATTTATCCAGGCAGAAACAGCATCTCATCAGAATTTTGAATCTTTCAGAGGATCCTGGTTATGCTCATATGACATAAACAAAATGGAAAAAGAGGAAAAAATCACTTGGATAAAGAAATTGCTAAAGTGTCACGATTCTGTTATTTTTGCTCCATCTCATGAAAGCGGGGCATCAATGGACCTTGTTTGAGAATAAGAAATTTTTTTGAAAATTTAATCTAGGCTTCTTTTTCTGCTTTGTTGACATAGATGTAATTCATTAAGACTCCAGCAATGATTCCGCCAACGATTGGAGCAGCCCAATAAAGCCAGTGGAATTCCCAGAATCCTGAAATTAATGCCGGACCAAATGTTCTTGCAGGGTTTACCGATGCACCAGTTAATGGAACTGCAACGAGGTGAATCAAAAATACCATTCCACCGATAGTAAAGCCATGCCATCCAGGAGATGCCTTTTTGTGTACTGCAGTCATAAAGATTACTAGAACCAAAAAGAATGTCAAAATTGCTTCTATTGCAAATCCCGAACTAATGCTGTTGTTGATTAATTCACTTGGACCTCCCTGAGTTGCAAAGTTTACCTTGGCACCAAGTTCTGGCAAAATCACTTTTAGTGTGCCAGCTGCTGCTACGGCGCCAATTAATTGGAATACGATATATCCAATACCATCTGCTATGCCAATTTTTCTTGTAATCATCATTGGTATTGTTACTGCTGGATTGATGTGAGCTCCAGAAACGTGACCAAATGCATAAATCATTAATGCAATTGCACCACCGTGTCCTAGAGAGATAAACAAAACAGACATTGTAGTTAATCCTTCACCAAAAGAAGCAACAGCTAAAATCACTGACAAAGGTCCAAAGAATACAAGACCATATGTGGCAATTGCTTCGGCAAGCCAAGCTCTTGGATTAACCATCAAGCAACAGCCCCGCCAATTTCCATATAAAAGATTCGGATTAGTTTTGAAGTCATAAAGTAATTAATTACAGAAAAAAATTGAAGAAAATATGATTTCAGAAGGAGATTCTGTTCCAAAATTCGAGGCCGACGATGCAAATGGCACCAAAGTAAAATCAACTGATTTTAAGGGCAAAAAACATGTTATCTATTTTTACCCAAAGGATTTCACCCCTGGTTGCACAACAGAGGCAGATGAGTTTTCTAAAGATTATAAAAAATTTCAAAAGCAAGGTATTGAAGTAATTGGAGTTAGTCCAGACGACGTTGAATCACATAAGAAATTTTGTGATAAAATGAAAATCGAGTTTCCCTTACTTGCAGATGTTGATAAAGACATTTCACAGAAATTTGGAGTGTGGGGAAAGAAAAAATTCATGGGTAGAGAATACATGGGAGTTATGAGAAGCTCCTTTTTGGTTAATGAAAAAGGAAAAATTTTCAAAATTTATCCCAAGGTAAAACCTGCAGGTCATTCAAAACAAGTTTTAGAAGATTTTACAAATCTAAATTAAAATAAAAAGTTGTAAAAAGGTTAGAAACCTTTTGGTAATGTGCCTTTAGAAGATTTTGGTTGTTCGGGCTCTGGTTTTGGTTCAAATCCTTTGGGTAAACTTCCTCGGGTTGAGCTTGCTTTGGCCTGAGCTTGTGCTGCAGCTTCTGCTGCTTCTTGTCTTAGTTGTTCTTGGTATGCTTTTTCTTGTTCAATTTTATCTTGTTCAAGTCTTTGCAAGTAATCTTTTTCGTATTCTTCTAGTTGTTCAGATCTAGATTTTGATTGATTACTAGAGGCACTTGGTGGAGGTGATTGTGTCTGTGTTTGTTGTGCTTCAAATCCTTTTGGTAGAGTACCTTTTGGTTTTGGAGCTTCTTGTGGTGCTGGTTTTGGAGCTTCCTTTGGAGCTTCTTGCTTTTTAGCAGCTAATCCTTCTACAGTCATTTGAGTACCACTGAATGAACCAAATGTTCTGTCTGCTGGATGATACGCCATTCTTTGTCTTGTTGCAAAGTATTGGTTTGATGGTTGTGTGTATCCAGTGACTGTGGCTTTTTGAAGATTCCAATCAGATGTTGGAACTTTTCCTACAGGTGCAGTGTGTCTTACAAACCATCTGTTTGGTGATGGAGAATAACCTGTAACTGTTGCCCTGTATTTGTGAAAGTCAGTCATTGGTGCTGTATAGTATGCATCCTCTAGTGCTTCTTTGAAAGTTGCTGGTAGTTGTTTTGCTTCTTCTTTTGGTTTTGGAGCTTCAGCAGTTTTTTCTTCAAATCCTTTTGGAAGAGTTGCTTTTGGTTTTTCTGCTGGTTTTGGTGCTGGCTTTGGCTCTGAACCTTTTGGAAGTGTTTCTTTCTTTGGTTCTGCTGGCTTTGTCTCAGCTGGTTTTGGTGCTGGTTTTGGCTCGGCAGGTTTTGTTTCTAGTTTTGTTGATAGTTGTGTTAGTTTAGCTTCTAATTCTGCAATCTTGTCTTCAAGATCTTTTTTAGTTTGCTTTTTAGCAGCGGCCATTTAATTTGGATGAAGTTCCGGGGTTTATTTACATTTGGGTAATTCCCATGGCTAAACCTGATCAAGTTTTATATGCACTAAGAGACTTAGTGAAGTAATGGATGATTTTGAAAAAGAGTATCCCGGATTTGATTGGAAGAATACTCCAGCATACAAGCATCCAGGAGGTAAAGATTGTCCATGTCCAAAGCATGAATACATCAGAGAGCAGATCAATTACACAAAACAAGTTAATGATTCAGGAAATGAGCCCTCAAAAGTTACTCTAAAGTTTTGTCCCGATCATTACAAAGTCTACATGCACGAAGTAATTCCAGCAATGCCTTTGAAATACAAAATTCTCACAAAGATTGCATTGAAGCTTGGAGCAATCAAAATTGAACAACTAAAGTATATGGAATCTGAATTGTGTTTTTACTGCAAGTTCGGCTCTGGCGGTCACGAAAAGAAAAATGAATTACCTCCAGTCCCATAGAATTTGTTATTCAGGACTCAGCAAGATTTTGGGTTTATTTGGAGTATCATGATGACATCGATTCCCACATAATGGACATCGTTTTCTATCAAGAAAAATACATTGACAAATATGAGAATCAAGATATGCTTTAGCAGGTTTGTTTGGTTCTCCAGTACCATTACAAAAAGGACATTCAGATCCTAGTAATTCTATTGTCCCATTCCCTTTGCAAACAGCACATTTGTCTTCACTCAATGTACAATTATCAAGACGTGGGAATTAAAAGGCCTTTGTTGAAATTATTTCTAAAAAATGCTCTTTTGCCCAAATCCAGTTAAGCTTATACTTGTTCTCACTTGAGAAAAAATGTGACAATCGAAGACACACATGATTTCATAAAAGAATTAGAAAAAAATGGTGAGCTCAAAAGAGTCAAGACAGAAGTCGATTCTGAATTAGAAGCTGCCGAAATCATGAGGAGACAAATGTATTCGAATGGGCCAGCTATTTTGTTTGAAAATATCAAGGGTTACCAAATGCCTATTTTAGCAAATGCATTTGGTTCGATGAAAAGATTAGAAATCGGTTTAGAGATGACTGACTTTACAGAGATTGGACAAAGAATTGTAGACATGACGAAGATGGATATTCCATCAGGGATTCTAAATAAAATAAAAAAGCTGCCAGAACTCTCAAAAATGACAGAGTCTTTTCCAAAACTTGAGAGCAGTGGCCCAGTTACAGAAGTAACTTCAAACTCTGCATCATTTGACGATTTACCAATTTTAAAATCCTGGCCAGAAGATGCAGGTAAATTTATCACATTAGGATTAGTTGCAACAAATCACCCCGAAACAGGAGTAAGAAATCTAGGAGTATACAGAATGCAAATTGTCGATAGCACTCATGCCTTAATGCACTGGCAAAAACACAAGAGAGGTGCGCATCACTCAGATATTGCAAACAACAAAGGAGAAAAAATTCCAACTGCAATAATCATAGGAGGAGATCCTGCAACTGTTTTTT
>JBMSGE010000086.1:0-5410 GCA_049414205.1 Nitrosopumilaceae archaeon | reverse complement strand
TTAGTTAGAGATTTTTTTAAATTATTTTTAATTTTATCATGGCACCCAGATTGATGCTGATTCTTTCTCTTGTTTGAAATTTTCTAGTTTAATTTCATCAGAGCATTTTTTCATATTCTTTTCAGATAGGCATTCGGTTAAGGCCTTTGTGTAGAGTTGCTCTTGATTTACTTTAAAGGCTGATTCTTTTTCAATTGCTCTGTTTGGATTAGTTCCCATCAGATAATATTTGTACTCAGTTGTCTCAAAATCTAATAATAGGTTTGAAAATAATGCCTTCTTTACAGATAACACATCATCCAAAAACCATTGTTCCTCAAAACCTCCAACATTATGAGCCACAACAATCATGTCTGCATTTTCAAATTCTTTTACAACTTTGAATTGAATTGATAACACCTTAGTTGAAGAACCCCAGTGAGTCATAATGGAATGAACATCTGCAAAATATCCTTCATTGTTTACAATTTGCTTGTGACCAACTGCTCTGATGATCTTTATTGGAGCATTTTCGGTTCTCTGAGAATTTGTGCCTTCAGGAAATATGTATACTTCAATTCCTGATGGTGGCAACTTTCCTTCTTGGTTTGGCAGCTCAATTGTTAGATTAACTACTTCTCCTAAAGTGAGCATCTTTTTGTTATTGTTGCCATCTAGTTTGATTGAATTTTCGTTAGAAACATTTGTGAATCCATTTGGATATGCCTTTACAATGTTGACTACCTCCTCATCGTCAATCTGATTGTATGACATGTCATACCCCATTATTCCTGGCTCATCTTGTAGACTTCCATCAGTTTTGGGGTGGTTCAAACTCAGAGAGTGTCCAATTTCGTGCATTGTGATTCTTTTTATCATTTGGGAATCAAACTGTTCATGTTCACCATTTTTTATAATATCTTGAAATTTTTCTATGGTCATATTGTCCCAAAAAGTTTCATCTCCTTCTGCCATCTCAAGTAAGGTACTTTGGTAATCATCAGTGTAGATTGTTACATTTGCAACTGGGGTTTGAGGATGGCTAAATCCTGCAACTCCTGATAGTTGGAAAAATGTTGGATCTGGAGTATCGTAATAGTTGACATATCCATCGCAGATTGATTCATCTTTTGGATACACGTGCATGGTCATATCCCATACTTCAGAATTTTGTGTAACTTCGACAATTCTTTCATGCCACTCTTGAACTGCATTTACTGCAATGTCATTGAAAAGTGGATTTTCCTCGTTATCTGTAATACAATAATCTATTTGAGTATCATTGAACACCAACAATCTATTTCCGGTATATTTTTGAAAATCAATATACTCTTTTTTTTCATCAATAATATCGCTATACGCCAAAGCATTTTGATCTGCAAAAACAATAGATATTAAAAATAACATTGCAGTAATGCCGAATACTCCTACCCTTAATGTCTGGTTTAGATTTAATTTTGTCACGATAAAAAAATCAGAAAAAAAATAATGTTAAACTAAAGTGTGTTATGAAAAATACACACAAAAACAGGTTTGTTCATTTTGAACAAAATTGCCAAAAACGTGCCTGTTATGATAGTATGAATTGTATTTTTGTCAGAGAAGTGTATTATCAAATAATTATGGTATGTTACAGTCAAAAAATTTAATTTCTCACAACATTATTCTTTTGGTATATCTAGAAAAAAAACTTACATCATAAAGGCAAACGGACATAGAGTCCTCTTCAATGAAAACAAAATTCTAAGCACGTGTAGAAGGGCAGGGGCAAATAAGAAAACGGCACAGCAAATTCTAAAAAAAGTAAGAGGGCAAATCTATCAGGGAATCTCTACAAAAAACATCTACAAACTGGTTTTGAGGGCAATTACAGAAGAAAAAGGAGGTAGGGCACTTCATCAAAGATACCAGCTAAAAGAATCCATTATGCGATTAGGACCAAACGGTTTTGCCTTTGAAAACTATGTCGGAAAATTACTCGAACACTATGGACTACAAATTCAAGGGATTAGAAGTAAGATAAAGGGAAAATGTACTGTCCATGAAATTGATTTGATTGCATCTTCAAAAAAATCCAAATACATGATTGAATGCAAGCATAATTCTACTCCTGGAGGGTATGTTGGATTAAAGGTTGCATTATACACCCATGCCAGGTTCTTGGATACCTCTCCAAAATTTAGTGGTGAGGCCATTGTTTGTAACGCCAAGGTTTCTCAGAATGCAAAAAAATATGCCAAATGCATTGGACAACAAATATTTTCATGGAGATACCCGCCAGACAAAAGCCTACAAAAAATAATTGAAGATTACAAGTTGTACCCAATCACAATTTTGAATTTAACTTTTAAGGAGTTAGAAAAGTTCTCCCTTCACAACATTATGGTTGCAAAGGATCTTCTAAAGCATAAACCAGGAGTCTTGTCAAAGATGACTGGCATCCCGGAGAGACGAATTAGCAATTTGTCAAAACTGGCACTGCAGATAATTGACAAAGAATAATCTGGAATTTTTACCAGCATTATCCAAAATTGATTTTGTATTGAATACTGCTTATGCTATATTGGATTTGTAAATATCATGGGAATCTCTGATGGTTTCTTTTACATTTCCAACAAACACTGCTTTTTTGGAAGAGCCTACAGTTACTGTAATCTCATTTACCAGATCTTTGATTGATAGCAACATCTCTTTAGATGCCACACTCACATCTCGAAGGTCTTGACCCATTATCGTATTGATACCCTTTCCGTTGGGTGAGTCCATCTTACCTTTGGCAAACTTGATCACTTCTGTCATTTCTTCAATCATTCCTGTATCTCGAAGCTGATTAACCGTTTTTTCCATCTTTGTAGATGCCTGGTCCATATTTTCTGATATTAAACGAAAATTCTCTATGTTTTTTACCATTTCCGGACTGTTGAGATTCTGGATTATCTCGTTTACCACTTTTGCAGTCTCTTTTACTTTGGTTAGTGATTCTATTACTCCAGGCGTTCCAATATGGCGCATTATTTCTACTGCATCTGATGCAGTTTCTTTTATGTCTCGTATCTTGCTTGGTTTCTTCTCTTCCATGCTAATTCATCTCCGTGTGTACATTATTTCCAGTATCAAATCTTTGTCCATTATAGTTGGTACTAGGTGATGAAATCCTGTTTCTTTGATGCATCTGTATAATGGAAACAAACCCTCCAACTGCAAATAATGAATTCATTATTCCAAACTCTATGCTATTTGCAAGAAAATCATTTGCAGCCATCACTACGTTCAGGCTGGCCAACGAGAGAAAAATAACTGGAAAATGTCTGCCTATTTTTGTTATTATTTCCAACAAATAGATCACTGCAACAACTTTTGTTGAATCTGCATTGACTATTTGAGAAGAATTTTGTCTTTCTGTATGGCTGATGATGGTGGACATTATACCCCCACCTTGTCTTTGATGCCTTGCATCATTTTTCCACCTATGTGGCTGGTTTCTTTGGTGATTGAATCGATACCTTGTTTTACTGCTTTAGATGTCTGGGGAGTTACTCTTCTGACATCGTTTGTAATTTCTTTGACAGTTGTTATGGATTGTTCTACGTTTTGTACTGTATTTTCAACGGCATTTGCAGTTTCATTAATGGTGCCATTGTTTTTCAATTCTTTTGTGGTTTCATTGATGTCTCTTACCGTATCTCTAACAGCAAATGAGCTTTCTCGTATTGCCAAAACTACTTCTGAAATGGCACCAGATTGCCTAAGAGTTTTCATAATTTCTCTTATTTGTATGGCATGATCTCTGATGTTCTTTGAAACATCCTGAACAACTTCTACTGTTTGGCTTACAGTTAGTTGTTGTGGTGTGTTTTCATTCCAATATGGAATTGAATCATTGTATTCTTTCATAGTTCAAATTATGCAAAAATTGTTAATAATACTCGCGACTCAATTATTCATATAATTCATCCATGAAATTTCTAAAAAACAAGATTAAGTAAATAGGAAATTAAATAACCTTCCAATAATCAATTTTTGTTGATACTTGATGGATGATGATGCAATCAACAACCACTATGGCATAAGTGGCATTTTAAATTCAATCTTGGAGGGATTGGAATCTTCTGGAAAGGACTTGAACTCACTTAAACCCGAAGATCTTGCTCCTATTGACGAATTTCACACTCGTGGAAAGGAATCTACTCTTGAAATAACCCAACTGGCAAAACTCCAGTCTTATCATAATGTACTTGATGTCGGTTGTGGTCTAGGGGGCTCAGCAAGATACATTGCCGATGAATTTGGGTGCTCTGTAGTTGGAATTGATTTGACTGATGAGTATGTTGATGTTGCAAACAAATTAACTGAATTTGTTAATCTCGCCGATAAAGTTTCATTCAAGCAAGGAAGTGCCTTGAATCTTCCTTTCTCTTCGGGTAAATTTGATATTGTTTGGACCGAACATGCGCAGATGAATATTTCAGACAAGGATCTATTCTATTCTGAAATAAGTCGAGTTTTAAAGCCAAAAGGAAGAATTGTTTTTCATGATGTTTTTGCAGGACCTGCTGGAAATCCTCATTATCCCACACCATGGGCAGAACATGAGTCAATCAGCTCCCTTTGCACGCAAGATGAAGCCAAGGAATCTATTACAAAATCGAATCTGGAAATTGAAGAATGGATTGACAAAAGTAAGCAGTCCTTAGAATTTTTTAAAAACATGGCAAAAAAGACTGATCAGCCTGGTTCTCCTCCTTTAGGTTTTCATTTACTTATGGGCAAAACTGCTAAAACTAAATTTCAAAATCAAACTCTAAACCTAGAAGAAAACCGTGTATCTATAGTACAAGGAACGGCATCAAAAATTTGAGTATTTGCATAAATTAAGAACCACAGCCAAGTTTAAGTAACATTTTGAATGTTACAATTTTGGGCAAAGTGAGAATGTCAAATCTAGTATCTGATGTTTATTCTAGGGAGTTTTTAGATGAAGCTTTGAAACTTGATCCAAACATTAGGTTGGTTGCAATCTATGATGGTCTATTCCGTGCAAAATTCAGAGAAGGAATCAAGAGAAATTTTGAAGACGAGGAAATCAAATCGTCCTTGTCTGAGGCTCAAGATAGATGGGATTCACGTAAAAAATCTAATTCTAAAATAGATGAGCCAAAATTTGCAATGGCACAATATGGCACAGTAAATAGAATAATAATCTCCAGTGAAGATGATGGGATTATTTTAATGACTACTGAGCTTGATGTCGATGTTAACAAATTAGTTGACAAAGTTATAGAAACCCGTATTAGATTTCTTGATTAATTCTACAAAACAATTAAGATGTGGAATGATCAAAAAACATTATTGTCTCAAAAAATAAAATGCTCTCATATCTTAGTGGCAAAACAAAGCGAATCAATAGCGATTTTGGCACGAATAAAAGCAG
>JBMSGE010000085.1:0-5434 GCA_049414205.1 Nitrosopumilaceae archaeon | reverse complement strand
GAAACAGAGATTTTTAACAAAAAATGTGATTTGTTGTTAAAAGAACCTCATGTACGTTTTGTTGGAGTTATCAACAATATGGGAAGACAAATAGCTGGAGGATATAAAAAAACAATAACACCTTTGGTTGATGAAGAAGACCACAAGATAAGCTTGGAGCACGCCTTGGAAATTATGATCACCAAGGACCTTGATGATTCACTTGGCTCAATAGACAGCATAGTCACACGAAGGAAAAAAGTGACCATGATAACCGTCCCAATGGAGGAATTTTCACTGCTAATATCCACAGAGAGGAAATCTGATGCTGAAAAGGTAATCAAAAAAGCATCAAAATTATTTGAACTAGAATAAATCTCAAACCACTAAACAGTGGTTGATTCGCAATTTAATAAGCAGTGAAAATACAAGACAAAAAGTGCATCAAACCGAAGCAAGACGAATCTTAAAAGACGCCCCAATAATGTGGAGGAGAATCAACTCAATAGGAGTAATCCTGGATTGTAATTCTACATATGCTGCAAAGTTAGGATATGCAAAATCTGAAATCATTGGAAAGCCAATTTTTGAGCATGTTCCTAAAGAATCATGGACAGAGATGAATGAATCACTACAAAAATGGTTTGAAACAGGGGAAGTTTCTCACAGAAAAATTACATTCAAAAAGCAAGATGGCGATACATTTCCTGCTCTATTACATGCTGCAAGTCTGTATGATGATGAAAAAAATTTGATTGGTAGTAATACGGTCATTTTTGATTTAACAGAGATGGATGATGCAAAGATAAAACAATTCCAAGAGTTTTTCCAACAAGCAGAATCAAGACTAGACGAAATAGCCAAAGATTACTCCAGTCTTGATGAAAATGAAAAATCAGAATATGATGGATTAAAGAAAATGTTTGATTTATTGTCATCAACTGATCTTAAGGAATTAAAACGTAGTTCTGCAGATTAATTGTTTTTTTCTTTTATAGATTTTTGAAGTTCTTGAAATGCTGTTTGAACTTCAGTTACTGCCGCTCCATCTTCAAGAGTGCTAACATCTCCAACGGTGTCATTATTTGCAATTGCTTTGAGTAGACGTCTCATTATTTTTCCACTACGGGTTTTAGGTAATTTGGAAACAAAATAGATTTGTTGAGGCGTTGCAATAGGACCTATATCATTTCGAATTTTTTCAAAAAGTTCTTTTTCCAAGACAGAAGAATCTTCGTCACAGTTTTCATTTAGAACAGCAAATGCAATTATTACCTCTCCTTTTACCTCATCAGGAATTCCACATACTGCAGACTCTGCAATATTTTCATGTGAGACAATACAACTTTCAAGCTCTGCTGTCCCTATTCTGTGTCCGGCAACTTTTAGAACATCATCTGCACGTCCTAAGAGCCAGAAATAGCCATCCTCATCTATTTTTGCAAAATCTCCCGAATAGTATGTGGATTCAAATTTTGACCAGTAGGCAGTTTTGTATTTTTCATCATCTCCCCACAAAGTCTGAAGCATTCCTGGCCACGGGTTTTGGATGATAAGATGCCCCTTGGTGTTTGCAGATACCTCATTACCCTTATCATCAACTATAGAGATTTTAACGCCTGGAATAGGTCTTGTCCCAGATCCTGGTTTTAGAGGCATGGTCTCAATACCAGGGAGGGCAGAAATCATCATACCTCCAGTTTCTGTTTGCCACCATGTATCGATGATAGGACATTTTTCCTTTCCAATCGTTTTGAAATACCATTTCCACACTTCAGGGTTTATTGGCTCACCAACTGTCCCAAGTAATCTAAGAGATGAGAGGTCAAAAGAATTTGGAAGTTCATCTCCAAACTTCATAAACATTCTCAACGCAGTAGGAGTTGTGTAAAAAATTGTTGTCTTGTATTTTTGAATCAAATCCCACATACGAGATGGGTTTGGATAATCAGGTGCACCCTCATAGATAATTTCAGTTGCACCATGTAAAAGAGGCCCATATACTACATAGCTATGACCAGTGACCCAACCAATATCTGCAGTACAAAAAAAGACATCAGAGTCTTTAATGTCAAAAGCCCAACCAAAAGTTGAATGAATGTGTGTAAGATATCCACCTGTTCCATGCAAAACTCCTTTTGGCTTTCCTGTTGTTCCAGATGTGTATAAAATGAAAAGAGGGTGAGTGCTGTCAAGTTTTTCTGCATCGCATTGACTTGATGCATCTTGCATTAACTTACTCCAAAGTTTGTCTTTTGGTTTTAGATCAATCTTTTGTTTTGTTCTTTCAAGAACGATTACGTTTTTTACAAAGTCAAAATTCTCTATTGCTTCATCCACTATTGGTTTTAGATTAACTATTTTTCCTCTCCTATACCCTCCATCAGAGGTGATTACAATTTTGGATTTAGAGTCATCAATTCTTTCTCGTAAAGATGATGCACTAAAGCCAGAAAAGACCACAGTATGAGTAGCACCAATTCTAGAGCATGCAAGCATCGAGATAGGTAATTCAGGAACCATAGGAAGATAAATTGTGACTCTATCTCCCTTTACAACCCCTAGAGATTTTAAAACATTAGAGAATTTTTGAACCTCAATCCACAAATCATGATAAGTGAGGATTTTTGATTCGCCTGATTCTGCCTCCCAAATTATTGCAGGTTTGTCTTTTCTTTGATTTTGATGAACATCCAAAGCATTGTAAGATGCATTAATCAGACCACCCTCAAACCATTTTGCAAAAGGAGGTTTCCAATTCAGAGTTTTAGTCCAAGATTCAAACCAAGAGAGTCTTTTTGCCTGATCATCCCAAAAACTAACAAAATCAGATTTTGATCGCTTTCTTATTTCTGGATCATTGTTTCCAAGCCCAATGTGAAAAGCCTCGGACATTGTAATAGTAAATGCAATTGATGTTTCTAAATGTTAGTCTCATTTATCAAATGATTTGGGAAATTAGTTAAATTAGGAGGAACGAATGTCCTGTATGGCAAAAAGTATTAGCTGCGCAGATGCTGGCGCTGATTGTAGTTGGTCAGCAACTGCTGAAACAGAAGATGAGTTGATGGAAAAAGTTGCAGTACACGTCAAAGACGAACACAAGGAGCTGGAAGTAACACCAGAGCTTGTGGAAAAAGTGAAAGGACTCATCAAAGAAATTTAATTTTTTATTTCTAACTTTTTTTTGGGATGCCCCCTCAAAAGTGGAGGCACCGAAATATGTTAACTAGTTTACGTGAGCTTGGCTTCCAGCTAACACCGTGAGATGTCTCTGACTCAATGATTGCACAGGGTAAAAATAATATTAAAAAACCTAGGACAAACAAGAACTACTGTTGACTAAACTCTTTTTGTTCTCACCAGTCATGAAATTGATATGAGGTTAGCATTCTTAGCTATTTTTGGACTGATCGCCAAAAATTTTGACTAGTGATACTTATGGCAAACAAGAAAAATCCAAAGTCATGTTACTTGACGAAAAAGAAGCAAAAATTGCAGAGATTTTCTTGAGAACATTTGATGAGAAGAGTCCACTGGATTATGATATTTTGGATTCAATGTTCAAAGAATCAAAAAATATCTCCCCCTTAGTTGAGAGCTAAATTTAGAATTTAATTTAAAATCAGATTAAATTAGAGTGGTATGGACTTTGATTTTGACCATAGTAGGTCAAACAATAATTTCTTAGAGTAAATCATTGCTTCAGAGTTTGTCCACATTGCAGTAATGTTTTCTTTTCCGGATTCTGAATTTTTCATAAAGAATAGGACTTCTTCATTGTCTTTGACTACAAAACAAATATCCCCTTTTGCTGAAGAAGGAATCTTTTTGACATTTGTTCTGTCAATCTCATCGAAGACATAGAGAGTTCTATCCGAAGAGTTTGTAAGGATTTGTAAATCTAATTCGGATTTATCTAATGGCTCTAGGAAGTTTGCATGATAGAATTTCAAAAAGTCCTTTTCGCCACCTATGATTTGGAAGTCTTTTTTGGTGTTGATTATCATATCGTTAATCTTACCGTAAATCTGGTTTTCTCCCTGAAGCATTTGGAATTTATCCTCTTTTGCAACTTCGGGTTCATTATGGAAGTTTGGAATAGATTCCCAAATTTTGGTTAATTCTTGTTCTTGGTTTTCTAGTTTCTTAACACGTTCCTTTTCAGTATTTAGCATAGATTTTATTGCATTGGATAAAGGCAATGCTGCAAATTTAATCGGGTGTTGGAATGTAGCAGATACTACTCCTTTGTTTTGAAGAGTAGTTAGAAGATGGTATGTTTCAGTACGAGGAAGTTTTAATGCACGGCATACTTCAGGAGCAGTTTTAGAACCATACTTTCCTAAAAAGATGTAAACCTTACACTGATTAGCAGTTAAACCAAATTTAGAGAATTGAGATTGTAATTGGTCTAGGGATTGTTTGTGTTCATAGGAACTTGAATCCGGGTCGTTTTCAAATATTGTTGTTTGTGTTGTTTCAGCCATTTTTTCTCTGAGGATAGTCTGATCGAGCGGTACGATTTATGGTGATCAAGTCAAATTGATCTGATCGATCTGATCGTATTATTGATCAATTTGTTCGTAAAATGGAAAAAGATGATCAAAAGTAACAAATTTCATGCCTAGAAAAACAGGAATATTTCTCAAAAATTGAGTTTATGTACAAATTCCGGTCAAATCATTTGATCCAAAATTGCTTAAATTTTTTCAGAAATTCAATTTTTTATCAAAAATTGGCCTAGAATTGGATTTGAAGAGTACGTGAAATCAAAGTAAAAATGCATAGCGCTAGTTATAACAAATTTAAAAAAAATCAAAAAAAATTATTGTGCTTCCATTCTGGCAAGCCAATCGTTGTCGTCGGGTTTGTCTGTAGATGTTTCTGGTGTCACCTGTTGGGGTGGTTCTGGAATTGTTGTTGCAGCTTCAATTTCTATTGGAGCTTCTGGTATTGGTGGTAATGCCTCTTCTTCACTTGTTGGGTTAAAAGTAGAGGTGATTGGCTCGTTTATTGGTGCCTCTGGAAGTCTGGTCTGAACGTTTGGTTCTGGTTCAGAATTGTCCAGATATGTTACGGCTGAATCCTGTAAATGTTGTTGTGAAGGGACAGTTGCTGCTTCGGCTTCAACATTGAGGTCTGCTATTCTCTTTTGTACATTTGAGATTTCTGCGGTCTCGTGAGTAATGTGTTCAATTAGCTGGGTTGAACATGATTTCACGGTTTCAAATGTTCCAACAGATATTTCATCGCTCTTATGTTGTAGTTTTGCATCAAATACCAACATTTTTGCGGATTTAAGTTGTTCATCTAACTCTGCTAGTCTCTGGTCTAGTTTTGCTTTGATTTGACTTTCAGTTTCTTCAAGTGATACAAGTTTTGACTTGTATTTTTCATGAATGATTTCTGCATCTTCTTTCATGTCATCGTTGTCAGAAACAATATCAATCAA
>JBMSGE010000084.1:0-5494 GCA_049414205.1 Nitrosopumilaceae archaeon | reverse complement strand
ATGACACACATGATTCACGCATGCGTGTGACAACTTTTTATAAAATACCTACAACCGTTCTATGTTGATTCGTGCTGTAGTGGTAGATGACGAAAAAGAAACCATTCAGCTTTTCAGTGATTTACTTACAAGTAATGGGATAAAGGTGGTAGGTAAGGGCTACAATGGACAAGATGCAGTGTTTCTTTATCAAAAATTAAAGCCAGATGTCTTGTTTTTAGATATTTTGATGCCTGTGCATGATGGCATCTATGCATTAAAACACATACGTGATAACCACCCTGATGCAAAAATTATTGCAATATATGACAAACTAAGTGTAGGAAAAGAAATTGAATTAAATCGACTAAAACCATCTGAAATAATTAGAGAACCAATAGACGTTGACGATATTTTAAGAAAAACTCACAAACTTTGCATGCCTTCAGGTGATTCCCTGGATGAAATGAAGAGAACCATGGTCACATTGGCCATAAAAAACTCGCTTTTGGAATTAGGTCTAGAAGAATTTGATAAAATTGTGATGATGCTACAAAAAGATTACAACTCCACATTAGAGGACTGTTATGACAATCCAGAATTTTTAAAACAAGTTCTAAAGGATTTGTTGGGTGATGCATACAACGATGTATTAAATTCCCTAAAAGAGAACATTAACAATATTTCATCGCACAAATCTACAGAAAATTTCTTAGATGCTCTAAGCAGTTAAAGGACTGCAAAAATTATCTTTCCTTTATTATGGGTATTTTCTCCTTAATGGTTTCTAATCTCTCTGATATTTCCAGCCTCTCAGATATTTCATCAATCTTATCCAAAGCACTTTCGATTACTGGGAATCTTTCAGCTAATGGTTCAAGCAAACTTCGTTTTCTAAGCAATATTCCACTACCAATCACCACTCCTGGAATCAAAATAAAACCAAGGTTACTCTCAAAGGTAGATTCTTTGCCTTCTGAAACTCCTTGCAATGTTTCTCCTGGTTTTAGTATGGTTATCTCTTTGGATACGGATATTTGATCAAATTCAGTTGTAGTTGCCTGGATGCTAATACTGTCAGTTTGTTCTGCTACTAATGTGACTTTGATTTTGCCATTACCATCGGTAGTTTCAGATATTTCTTGAATTTCTGCTCCTTGAATATTCCAATTAACTGCAACATTGCTTAGAGGGGAATCTAAAATTTTGGCATCTAAAACCAAATCAAATGCTTCTCCTGCAGTTATGGAATTGACTGTTGATATAATCAAAGACGGTGTTGTTTCAACTGTATTTAGGTCAAATTTTGATAATGGGAAATCACTTGCTAGTATTGAAATTTCTGTTTTGACAGCTTGTTTAGGAACTATGTCGAAAAATGCATTGTGCTGTCCTTTCTTTATTGTGACTGTTTGCGGCATTTCAATAGAGTTGTCGTTTGCAGCTATTCTAAATTCTGTATCTTTATTTGCAAATATTGGATTGCCCTCACTATCTAAAATCTGAAGAGATAATGTATTTTTCATACCAGACAAAAGATGATCAGGGTATGCTAATTCTATCTTGGAGGGTTTGGATGCGCCAACATTAAGATTTAATGTGGTTGTAAATTCATTTGCTTCAAATTCTAAATCGGTCTTTCCTTCTTTAAGTGATTGAGAGCTTAGCAAAGCTACGGATTGTCCTTCACTAATTGTTTGAACAGCAGTCTTTACAAGTTCGTTTGGTCCCATTACTACATTGGATGTATCAGGAAAATACCAGCTTGCTTTATCCTCATCAGTCAAGTATACTGTCATTGGGAAATTTGTTTTAGGCATTATTTTGGATATTAATGGTTCAGAAACTAAATCTAATTCGGTTCTTTCAGGACCGTAAATAGTTGGAAAAACTGTTTCTTTTTCTTCACCGAAAATTGTTATTTCTAGTCTGTCGGGTTTTATAGTACCTAATTTTCCATAAATCAGTTTTGCACCAGAACCTTTGTCCATTCTATCATCAGAAATTGCTAAAATGTCTCTATCTGATGAATTGATTTCAGATTCTACTGTTTTTAGATTGATTAGAGATACTCCATTTTTGTCTGCAGGATATAGTACACCAATAAGTTGCTCCGAACCCGAGGCAAGCATTGGGATTGTCTTTAATTTGGTCAAAGGCTCATTCACATCAGGCGTCAAAACGGTCTGAAATGATACAGAATCAGACACTAGGTAATCTTCTGCAGAAATACTAACACTGTATGTTTCCTCTATGCCGGCCTGAACTGAAAGTTTTGCATATCCTGTGGTGGATCCTGGTGGAATTATCAGTGAGTCAACTGTGCTTATTTCTGCTGTTCTTCTATCGTTAAAAATTGGTTTATCATAATCAATATTTAATGAAACAGGAATGGTTTCTGTTGCTTTTATTGGTGAACCATCAGGGCCCTGTAATTGAACAATTGCAAATGTAGATGATGTTGCAAAATTACTAATTTTTTCTGGAATTACATATAGTTGAATCCTATAATTCTCCTCTTTATCTTCATCATCTTCATCATATGAAATTCCCATCACTTTGATTTTGCTGTTACCTGGTTCAGTATTTTGACTTTCAGCATAAAGTGAAACTTCTCCGGGTTTGTTGACTGCAAATTCTCCAATGGCAAAGTATTCTCCCTCATTTATTGTAATTTTATCTTGAAATAACGAAACAATTTCAGAGTTTGATGCACTAATAGAAATGGTTGTATCTTGTTTTGCTACAGTTGGATTTGAATCAATATCAGCAAGCTCTACTGAAAAGTATCCTTTTGTTGGACCATTTATTGTAAAAGTATCTGGGACGGTTTTTACCAACAATCTTTGTTCTCCTTGTTTGATGCCATATATGGTAATTGAAAATTCTTCAGAAGCAAACCCTGGTGCAGCTAGTGCAATGTTGGCAGTTCCTGCATCCACTGCTTCTAATTTTACAGATGTAATTGCAGTTTCTTGATTTGTAGATAATTCCAAAATTCTCACAACCTCTTGATCAGAAGATACAACAATCAAATCATCAATCATATTTGGAATTGGAATGTTGTTTGTCAATCCATATACTTGTAACATTCCTTCAGTTCCCTCCACTAATTTTTCTGGCATTAGCTTGTAGCCAAAATTATTTGGCTCCTGTGCATGGGTGCTTGGCACTGCTATGCTCATTGCCATTATCAATAGGAGTAATACCGCTTTCAATACATCAAAAAATACCCTAAAAATCGATATAAGAAACTGTATGACTTTTAATGAGACACCCAGAGGTGGCTAAAACATGGAATTTACATCAATTATTGAAAACTGAACCAGGGTAATTCCAATCAGAGTCATGCCTACCAAAATAATCGAGTAGAGGAATCCTCCCGAAAACGCACCCTTGATCACCCTTCCCAAGAATAAGCCTGCCGTCCATGATTGTATGAGCACAATTAATGGGAATAATCCTAAGGAAGATGCGGCTAATTCCCCTTCCAATGTGGATAGATCTTGGCTTTCTTGAGCAATATCACTAAAAGAGTCTATTACAAGTAGGGTGGTAAATCCAGTCGTTCCCATCAAGACAAAACCCACGTATAGATATGGCATTAGCAGGTCTCTTTTTTCTTTTTGAATTTCTTGCATTCTTTCACTTGTTTCAGTTAGAGAATCTAGGGTTTGTGGATTTCCTCCGCCAGCAGAGATTAACTCAAACAAGATGTTAAAGCTGATTAAAACATTGAATGCCTGAATCTCATTTTGTAAATCTTTGAAAATTGTTTTAAAATCAACACCCCATTCAATTTTATTTGAAATTCCATTTGCAACTGGATTGAATAAGCCATATTCTTTTCTTTTACATGCATGTATCACACTACTTTCTGGACTCATTCCGGTTTTTCGAGCCTCAGAAATAGTTCTAAGTATTTTTGGAGTAGAGTCTTCTGCTGAAATTGTTTTTGCATATAGTTTTCTGAAATAAATTGCAGGCACTACTGAGGCTGCAACTAAAGCACCTCCAAGCAAGTAAGGCTCCATCAACGGATCAGGAATTATGTTTAATCCTATAACTATACCACTGACAATTAATGCAGGAGCTGCAAACATTATTATTTTTTTGTAAGGCAGTTCTGGATTTTTTGCAATAGGACTATTGTTTGCAGCAAAAAGAAACACAAGTGCAATTGCGGGGGTTAAAACCAAAAACATTACTTCCCCACTTATTCCAGATTCAGATGTTGCAAATGGGTCAGATATTACAGCTGCACTGATAATGTATACTGCCAATAATACTACTTGAATGGTCATGTATGCTTCAACAAGAGCACCTAGTTTTACCACTGCTTGTTTTTGAGATTCAGCATGTCTATCATAAACTGTTTTCATTTTACTTTTTAGATAGTTTATCAGATTTCCGCCACTTTCTACTGTTGATACATACCCGTCAAAAAATTCACCCAATGCCTTTGAGCTAGAGCGCGTTCTTACTTGTCGCATTACCTCCAATGGGTCTACTCCTAACAAGTCAATTCGTTTAATCATTTTTAGAGACTCTACTCTAATGGTAGGCAGTAAATCCATTGATTTTACACGCTGGAGCATAAAGTATGGTCCAATACCTGCGCTACTAAGCAGGGTCACTATGGTGATAAAGTATGGTAGTTCTTTGTTGATTTTTTTGCCCTGGGTGCGCTCAAAGCCCTTTTCATTGATTTTACTGATTGATAACAACTCTAATCATCTCCATAGTTAATTTTCTTAAGAACTGATTGTGGGTCGTTGTAGTATTTTCTTATTATCTCAGTTACTGCCTTGTGTTCACGAATATTGTTAGCATTCATCCATTTGAGAATTTTTGTTCTTTTGTGGTGTTCTTTTATTACATTTTCCATGTCTTCGCCAATTGTTTCAGATATTTTTTTGAGATTTTTACTGGTTTCAAGGGAGTGTTCAAAGAAATCAGATTTTGGATTCCACTTTGTAACCGAATTAGGGGTAGTGTCGTTTGAAATTTCTTCAATGGATATTGCACGTCTCATACTTTTCCCAGTTGTTTTGTCTTTTACTCGCTTAATGACTAGCGCACAATTCATCAATGACAAATAAGCTGGAGGTATGTTCATTGGCTTTTGTTGCAATCTTTTACTTGCAGATTCTAAACTGTCTGCATGCATTGTACATAAACCACCGTGGCCTGTTGCCATTGCCTGAAACATGACATAAGCTTCTGAGCCTCTAATCTCACCTACAATGATGTAATCAGGTCTGTGTCTTACTCCAGATTTGATTAATTCGTATAAACCAATTTCTCCTTCGTCATTAGAACCATATCCTGATCTTGAAATTAATGAAAACCAGTTATCGTGTGGAAGATTGATTTCGGCAACATCTTCTACAGAAAATAACTTGTCATTTTCACTTACGAGGCCTGCTATTGCATTAAGGACAGTGGTCTTTCCACTACCTGTTGCACCAATAACCATAATGGACATTTTATTTTCAATCATCATCCAAAGATA
>JBMSGE010000083.1:0-5582 GCA_049414205.1 Nitrosopumilaceae archaeon | reverse complement strand
GTAATTACAGAAAAGGGTACTATCTATCAAACATTTGCAATGGGGCCATGAAACATAGAAGAGGATTAACTACAGTTGTAGGAGGAGTATTTTTCCTAATTGTGATTATCACTGCAGCAAGTTATCTTACTTACAGCATGAATTTATTTGAGAGTTTTTCTGAAAATGTTTTTGCAGCAGGTCAAGAAAGAGAAAACAGAAAAAAAGAGGCATTTGATATTTCAAAATTAACTATAGAAAACAACAAAATTAATTTGGACATACATAATTCTGGAGACATCCCAGTATCATTTACCAGACTATGGGTAGAAAATGTTACTGGAGTGGACGAGGTTTACCGATTTGATTTGAATAGCACAGTAACCACTGGCAACACCGTACAAAATATTTTAGAAAATGTTCCGTTTACTGCACTGTCTACTGAAAACTACAAGATGAAACTAGTTACAGACAGAGGTACGACAAAGGAATTCTCAGTAAACGCATCAACTGATCCTCTACATTTACAATTATTTGCATTGCCTGAAGCAGTCCCAACTAATTTTAAATCAACTATTTTACTTTCTGTGACAAACAATTCTACTCAAAATACAATCTATACCAACATTCAGCCCATTCTTAGTCCCGTTTCTTTGGGAGCCGTTGCAGAGTTTGAAGGCCCAACGCCGGCACCACATTCTGTACTTGAAAAAGGAGAAACTGCAATTTTTGAATGGTCATATAGAATTACTGGAGATGATGGAGATAAAATTAGATTTGATGCAAGCGTGCTCAACGGAGTACCTGGAAATATAGTTTCAAAAGTGGTGACTGTGCAAATAATTGAATTTGCAGAAGAGAGTGGAAGTTCCCTTGTCAGTAAATTTTTGACATCAGCGTCTGCACCAGACGATATTTTGATATTCCATAAAGAAACTTTTGATGCTCTGGGAGAAAGACAAATGTTTTCCTCATCACCTGAGGACAATGTTGGAGAAATAATTGATTTCAACTCAACAAGTGCAATTTTCTACACTAATACTGATGCAAATGTAACAATCAACATTCCTGCAGGATCTTGGGACACGAACCTACGTTACATTAGCAGTCCAATGCCTGAAAGTTTGATGCATACCGGATTAGATAGCGAAACGATGTCATATCATTTTGAAGATGACCTTGACTCTCCAATTGACACTACCACAAACACGGTAATGACATTAGGAATAGGTGCCAATAGGCCATTATGGAATAGTGTAGGACATCAAGGTGCAGGCGCATACGAATTTTCTGGAAATGATTTTGCTTCAATTACAATAGATGATAACAATGATTTGGATTCTAGTCCTGCAGCCACATCAGGGTGGTTTAATGCATATAGTTCAGGCCCATCAAGTGATCAAGTAATCTACTATGGTGAGAGTAGTAGTGGAAACGATTTGTATGAGATACTGTTAGATAATACCGGGCATTTGGTATTTACAATCGATGCAGGTAATCCTTCTGAAATAGCTACATGTACCAGTGCTGTAGATTATCGTGATGATTCATGGCATCACTTTGTTGCAATAATGCCAGGTGACAATGATTGCCAATTGTATGTAGATGGAATATTACAAGACACTGATAACCATGGTGGGAATGGTGCAATTGCTCTTAGTGGAAACATCTACCTAGGAGCACGTGATAGTATTGGGACAAATGGATTTAATGGATTGTTAGATGATATTATCCACTGGGATAATTATGCGCTAGATGAAAGTGTAGAAAACGAGGTAAGTGATTTATTTAACACAAATTATGGAGTTAACTCACATCTATTAGATCTTGAAATTAAGATTGTAGATGAATTTGGTAACGACCTTGGAAATTCAAGTAAAATCATCACTCAAACACTGGATGTTCCAATCCCATATTCAGGAGATCTTGGCGAATATGCAGCTCCTGTGAGCGATATTTGGGGACAATTTAATTTTACAGCGGTAACTACAGAAGAAAGAATTGTGGATTTTGGAGAAAGACTAATGATCAACATGACATATTCTCCAAAAAATTTAGGGAATCTGAATATGAAATTGGTAATTGATGATACCGATGTAGTTTCTGGTATAGGAAACAGTTTCTTACAAATCCCATTACCGGATAGAGGATTGCCTGGTTATGGTGCTTATGATAATTCCGCCCGAGGTACAATTAGCATATTCAATCCAGGCCCTACAGACAACTGGATCAAATACCAAAGTAGAGTAGTTTTTGAAGATGAGGATACAGGAGAACCCTATGCGGCTTTTATAGATACTGCCGATGGAGCCCCAATCACGCCCAATCAAGATAGCCCTCCAATTTTGGCAAATACGACTGCTGTGTATGAATTTGAAAGGCCTAGGACTCAGCCTGGAAATGTTACAAGCACTTTGATACCTGAGGGGCGATATCAAATGTTTGTGTTTCTTGACGGATATGATTCATCAGGCAACATATTCTTACAAACAACCCCCCTCGGAGTAGTCAGAGTGACATAGTTGTTTGTAACATAAAATAACACACCCATGCTCATTATCAAATATTGACTTTTAATTATCATGTCAGCAAGTCCCGAGACGGAAATCAAAGAATTTGACGAGGTTCTAAAAAGTACAGATTTGCTTGTAGATGAGTCTGTTCAAATTTATGAATTAGAAAGTGAAAAAGGAAATGTAATAGATGAACTTTACAACTCTTTGAAAGTAATTACAGAATTTTTGGGTTTTTCGATTGATTTGCCTTCAAAGGTATTCAATGAACCTGAAAATACAAAAATCACATTGACTCCATCATTAGACATTATAATTAAAAAAGAAAATGGAAAGATTGAACAAAAAAGATTAGATGAATTTTCGACAAAAAAAATTGCAGAAATTCTTAAAAATTCAATAATGCCAATAATAGAACTTTGTAAGAATGAAAAGATTGTTCAAAATCAAAACATCACTTTCTTAAAGGCAGTTACAGGAAAATTAGATAAAATTCAAAAAATAAATTCAGAGAATATAAAATCAGAAACATCGACTGATTCTGAAACTAGGGGGGAGCCAAACAATTTAAGCCAAAACGATACAATGTCAAACCCCAGGGAATCTACAAAGACACCTGAGGTATCTTAAATTTGAATCAAAAAATAATACACTTTAATTCAATGGAGGAATTAAAAGACAAAATTGAAAAGCAAGTCCATGAACTCGACAATAAAATTGAATTACATTCAAAATTAATTGGCGATAAAATACGAGAGGGTGAAAAAGACAATTCTGAGGAGTTATCCGATTTAAAAGATAAACTAAATCCTGAAAAATCAAAGGATAAAAAATCCAATGAAAAAAAATCAGATAAAAAAAGATCTCAAAATAAAAAAACTGAAACAAAAAAGAAAAAATCCAAAAAAGGAGAATCAGAGAATTGGATAGAATACGAAAATATCCACCTTTACAACGGTGTCGGAACTAGAGGGGAATTAGAGCTGTATTTTAAATCCCTTGAAGAAATGAAGTCTGATTCTGAAAAATTAAAGAATACTCGAGATAGTCTTGAGAAACTGATGAATTCGGGTATCAAAAAGGATTTGGGAGGAATTGGATATGAGCATCCAGACGGTGCTTTTGAGTTAGCATTTATCAAAACAGATGAAAAACGAGAGAAATTTTCATTCAAATCGATCTTGACTGTAGGGTGTGAGTGCTAAAAATGACCTTCACTGTCGATAAATTTAGCAACATTATGGGCATTTTAGGCTCAAATTCAGGTATTGAATATGCTAAAAGATCAACAATACGATCAACTCGATCAACGGTTATTGACTTGATCCCTCTAAATCAAACCATTTTGTTGGACTGTCCTCGGAGAGAGAAAAATTGACTGAAAACAACCAAACCACAATATTTGAAAATGATCCCGATTCAAGCTCATATGAGCACAAACAATCCATTGATCAATTACAAGACCAATTCTCTAAATTTGGATTAACTGCTAACCAATGCAAGGTATACATATTTTTAGGAAAATATGGTTCTAAAACAGCTCCAGAAGTCTGCAGAGCATTAAAACTCCCAAGAACAGAAACATATCACCTTCTTACAACGTTACAAAACAAAGGTATTGTCTCTGCAACCTTCCAGCACCCAATTAAATTCTCAGCATTACCCTTGACAAATGCCATTAAATCCATGGTAAATACTGAAAAAGAAAGAATAAAGAAACTAGAAAAACAAGAAGAAGATTTAACTAAACTTTGGGACACCATTCCAAATTTCCATAATGAGCCAGATGTCGTTAAAGAAGACAAATTCCAAATGCTTCAAGGTGAAAACCAAATCTATGGTAAAATCAATGACATGATAATTAACACCAAAAAGGAATTCCAGATAATTGGAAATGAAAAAGACTTTTTGAAGTTTTATCATGCAAACTTTTTGGAGCCACTTGACAAATCCGAAGTTGAATTGAAAATTCTGACAAATTCCTCCGCAAGAACATTATATGTTTTTGATGAAATCGATAGAACAAATGTTAAAAAGATTCCATCTACCACTGATGGCAATATTTGTTTTGTTGTTAAAGACAATGAAGAAGTGTTGTTCTTTATGAAAAATTCGGAATCAGGAAAAGAGAATGTTTCTGCAATGTGGACCAATTCCAGTGCAATGATTTACTCTAAAAAATTGTTGTTTGATTTGTTGTGGTCTAAATCAAAATCAATTCCTTTGTAGGAATAAAGCAACATAATTTCTACATGTGTATATTCGATAAACTCACTCTTCTTTATATAGAAAATTACCTGCCTTTTAGTGTGAATAACACAGAATTAAAAATTCGAACTGGCATACCTGGATTTGATTTGATTGTGGATGGAGGACTAAAAGAAGGAAAAAGCATTGTATTGTCAGGAGAATCAGGAAGTGGAAAATCCACATTTGGAATGCAGTTTCTTTACAATGGAGCTTTAGACTTTGAAGAACCGGGAATATTTGTGACACTATCGCAAAGTCCACAAGAATTGGTGAGTGATTTTGAGAGTTATGGTTGGGATATTGCCAAATTAATCGAGGAGGAAAAAATCATGATAATTGATGCAAGACCATTTAGAATGAATGATGAGGTTTATGATTCTGGTGATTTGCTTTACGAATCAGAGCCATTCCCATTTACTCATCTTACCCAATTGATCTTACAGGGAATTAAAAAAATTCATGCAAAAAGACTTGTTGTAGATTCTCTTTCAGTTTTGAGCATGCAGTACGGGAATCAGTTTAACACACGTCAAGGAATTCAAAAAATGATTCATTCTTTAGATGAGCGAAAATGTACTTCAATTTTTATCTCTGAGAACCTGGACTCTAGAACACCTCCAGAATGGTATGCAGCCTCTGGAATTGTGATTTTAAACCATGTGCAAAAAACAAACACTATGGAAAGATCAATTCAGGTGATAAAAATGAGAGGAACTAAACATAGCGAACAAATTTACCCCATACGATTCAATGAAAACGGATACCAAGTCTTACATCCAAGATTGCAAACTATTAGTTGATCATTTTAATTTCTTAATTTCTTGAGCTACAAGGGGCAAA
>JBMSGE010000082.1:0-5678 GCA_049414205.1 Nitrosopumilaceae archaeon | reverse complement strand
TTGCGCCAACCTCAGAACTTTATATTATTCCAAAAGGAGGATTTGCAACTGCCGCAGTTAATGGCATGATAAACATGACTCAATACATACAAGGTGTTCCAGTAGAAATTACATTTATTGATCCTAATGAATTAGAACAAAAAAGAAAGATTCGAGTTAATTCAGATGGTGCTTTTAATTTTGAAACTGTTTTGGATGAGAATATACTAAATGGAACATATACCTTAATTGCAGAATATAGAGATAAAAAAAGTAAAGAAGTTGCAGTTGAAATTCGATATGAGAAAGAAGAAAAGAATACTGAGATTCCACAGTGGGTAAAAAATTCTGTAAGGTGGTGGGCAGAAGACAAATTAAATGAACTTGATTTTATTTTAGGAATACAAGATTTGATTAGAAAAGGGATTTTGAATCCTCCAACTCCTGAAAATCTTACCTTAGAGGAATTAGAAGAAAATCAATCATTTGGCGTAAAAATTCCAAAGTATGTAAAGCAAACATCTCTTTGGTGGACAGAAGGAATGATTTCAGATCAAGAGTATGTTGATGGGATACAGTATTTGATAAAAAAAGGATACCTTGTAATTTAGATATTAAATCAAAATACCACTCAAATTTCAGATAGTGTATTTATTAGGCTCAGATAGATTTTAGCTAGATGAAGATAGCAGTTTGTGGAATAGGTGTAGCAGGAAGTTATCTAATATCCAGACTCAAAGATTCTCATGAGGTTGTAGGCTTTGAAAGAATGCCTGAAGACAGACATGATTCTATATGTGCATGGGGAACATGCAAGCCAAAAATGGTAGAATTGTGTAAATTATCAGGAATTGACTTTAATGATTATGTGATTCATGATGGAAAAAATATGCATATTGAGATGAACAATAATGAAAAATTTGACATTGGTTTACATGGTCTTTGTACTTATGACAAGATTCAGCTAATCAAAGATTTTGTTAAAGGATGTAAAATCAACTATGGGGTAGCACCAAAACTAGAAGAATTAGAAAAAGAGTTTGATCTAATTGTTGATTGCACTGGATTTCACAGAGTATACCTTCCAAAATTAGAAGAAGATTTCTTTTTGCCAACATACGAGTACAAGGTTCAGTATGAAGACAAAGTTCCATATGATGACTTTCTTGTAAGACCATTTGAAAAAATGACGGGGTACTTTTGGTATTTCCCACTAGGAAAAAATTTAGCGCATATTGGAGCAGGAGATTACAAGAAAAATCACATCAAAGCAACAGATGAGTTTTTGCAAAAATATGGAGGTAAAGTAATCAAAACTGTTGGTAGACCAATAAGACTTGCGACTCCAAATATGTGCAAGCCGTTTTACAAAGGAAAAGTAGTTGGCGTTGGAGAATCAATAGGTACAGTTTATCCATTATTAGGTGAGGGAATAATTCCAAGTATGGAGTGTGTAAATATTTTTGTAAAAAATCTTGGAGACAATGAAGCATATGAAAAAGAAGTAATGGAGCACTACAAGATTTATGGCAAAGTCTTTAATTTTGTTCGAAACAAGATGAAAAACAAATTTAGCATGATAAAACAAATTTCAGAATTATTATCAATTTTCAGATATATGAAAAAGAATGAAGATCGTTTTGGAATGGAGATTCATATGAAAGATTTGATGAAAGTTGCAAAAGCCTAACTAAAATTAGTAGATGCAAAGCTTTCTCTGTTTGTTCGACTTGATGCCATGTTATACTGGTATATGATTTTAGAATATTCCTGAAATTCTTCTTTCATTTCTTGTAAATTATCTGAGAGATAAAATCCTGGACAGTCACCTGTGAACTGGTAGGTTGCATGTACTCTTGCCATACCTTTTTCGTTTTCAAGCCAAGTGGAGAACGGATACAAGTAGCATACACCTGGACGATCTGGATGCATACTGCATCCGCCTTTATCATCTAAGAATCTGCAAGAAATGTGTGTTCCATCATCTTGAGGGGTTTCATCTGTTTTTCTTTTCAGGTTAATTGTAGTCATTGTAGTTGATTGCCCTGAGGGACCTTGTTCTCTATAGGTCACAGTCAATGTTTCATTTTTGATAAAGTCCGATGTCTTTTGATATTTGAGTCCTTTTCCAATGGTGATAAGGTCATCAGAAGTTAGTGGTAATCGACCTTGTCTATCACAGCAGTTGTGGCAATCAGGCCAAAAGCATTTCCACAAAATGTATTTTTTTTCAGATTGTAAATATGGAATGTGAAAAATTACATCCTTGACTTTAAGAGGATAGTCTGAGACGTTGGTGATTTTTCCTAGCATGAATTGTCGTAATATTGGGTCAACATCCCAATCCTTTTGTAAAAGATTCAGAGATTCTTCGATTTCTTTTTGAGACAAGTATTAAGTTATAACATCTTTTGCAGATGTTATTAATGTTGAGTGAAAAAGGCAAGTATGCATCAGCTACTCAGAATAGAAGATTTGTTTGGGCAGAAGTTGTTTGGCCATTGATTTTGGAATTAAATGATGTTGCCTTCACACTAAAACAATATCAAAAAAAACGAGATGAGATTTGTGTTAAAAAAAATATAGACGTTGGAACCACTTCACGAGGATTAGTATCACTAATGCAAAAAGAAATTTTACTAAAAGAAGACAATCTTTATTCTATTCACTACAGATTGATTCCCTACATGAGATTAAAAGCTAAATGTGATTACGCTACTGCGATTCACGAAGTTAGAATAAAGTAATCTCAGCAAATAATTATATGCTAAACATTCTGACTTTGTTTTGGTAGCCCGATAGTCTAGCGGTCAAATAATTTTAGATCAAGGATTCTGCCCTCTGGATCTCAAGAGTGGATAGGCGGAGACGGCAGTTCGAATCTGCCTCGGGCTACTGGATTAAATCTATCTAGAAGCTTGTGCTATTCTTTCAAGCTCGTTTTTCTTTTTAACAGAAGGAGCATTTGGATCATTTTTTGAGGCCAAAATTAGTTGTTCTGCCATGTGCTCCTCAATTGGTTTTGGATTGGAAAAAGTTGCCTCTTTAATTGCATCTGCGATAAATCTTAAAGCTAAATCTACTCTTCTGATTGGTGCAACATCAACTGAAACATGGTAAACTGTTCCGCCATAAACTATTCTTGTAGTGTCTTCGTTTGGTGCAGAGTATTCAACAGCTCTTACTAAAACTTCAATTGGGTTTTGTCCAGTTTTAAGAGAAATAATATCAAATGCAACTTTTACAGTGTTTAACACTCTAACTTTTTTGCCAGTCATTCGTCCAGTGTTTTTAGCGTATTTTTTACCAAAATGCATTAGTTTGTTACATAATCGCTCAACAATGTTGACATCTGCTTTGTTGAATCGTTTTAGTGCAGAACGACCATAAGTATATGGAAGAATTTGTTTTCTAAGAGAAATTGCAGTTCTTAGTCCTGGATCATGAATTTCAATTCCGTCCATGTCCCATTTTCTAAATAATTGAAAATTCTGTGTTTCAGTCAATTTTATCTCCTTGGTTTTTCCTTCTTGCCTATTACAAGCTCATGAAGTGAAGTACCGTTTACTTTGAATACTTTGAATCTAACACCTGGAATATCTCCCATTGCACCGCCTTGTGTTGCACCCATACCTTGCACATGGACTTCATCGTGTTCATCAATAAAGTTCATTGCACCGTCTCGAGGTAAGAAGGCAGTTATTGATTTTCCATTTTTAATTAATTGAACTCTAACACATTTTCTAACTGCAGAGTTTGGCTGTTTTGCAGCGATTCCTACTTTTTCTAAAACAATTCCCTTTCCCTGAGGAGCCCCTCCAAGTGGGTCTGCTTTTCTATCAATTCCTAATTTTCTTCTTTTGTAGCTAGATATTGCCCATCTCTGTTTCTTTTTTTTCTCTTTTAGGACACGTCCTGCAAATAATCCAAGTGGTGATTTTCTCATTTTTTTACATCTCCAAAGTTGCTTTTTGAGGACTGTTGATGAGTACACTCGTTATATCAAAATATCGTTTTGCAAGCAATCTTGCTTTTTCTGCGTTTCTTCCTTCACGACCAACTACTATTCCTTTCTTTCTTGGATCAACCATGATTATTGCCTGTTTTGAGCCGTCAGGTCGGGTATTTATTTTAACTTCAGATATTAATTTGGAATTTAAAAGATTTGTCAAAAATTTTGCTGGGTCTTCATCGAATTCAACCAATTCTACATTTCGTTTTACAATATTTTGCAGTGATTTGATATGACAGCCTCCTTTTCCAATTGCTAGTCCCATTTTTCCAGTGTTAACCACAAAAATTACTCGGTCTTGTTTTTCATCATCAATACAATCTCTTGCTGTTGCACCAGTAACGTTTTGGAACAATGACATCATACGCATCTGTTCTGTAGTGAGTTTGATTGATTGTGCCATAATAAATCCTAATTATCTCCGAAAAAAATCTGTCTCATTTAAATCTACATTAACTGCATAACTCATTATTTGGTTTCCTCAGTTTCTGTATCTTTAAGAATTGATTTGATATTTGCATCAGTTATTGATGTAAATGATAGTGTTGATATTCTAAATTGTAGGCCGCATAATCTTCCTAATGCGACAGATGTTCCTTGAAAGTTAACAAAGGGTATCTTTTCTTTTTTTGCATCTGATTCAATTTTCTCAAACATTTCTTTTTCTACAGATTGAGACAAAACAATTAGTTTGGAATTTTTTACAGAGTTTAACACTTGCTTTGCACCCATTGTAAGTTTGTCTTCTTTTAAGGCATCCTTTAGTGCTTTTTCTAGTATCTTACTCATTTCCTGATCTCAATCGACTACTCCGGGCTTTATAGGTTTATTGAAACTCTAGGCGTAATAATTAATTTGAAATACCAAGCAAAGAACCCAAAGAAGAAAACACAGAACCTAATTGTTCAAAAAGATCTTGTGGATTTTCTTTTGATTCAATGATGGGTTTGTTAATTGTGGGAGTATCTTTCTGTATATTTTCAGATGTTGTTATAGAGTTTTTTGGTGGAGTTGTAGAGATATTTTCTTGAGGTATTTCAGATAGGACTAGTTGAAGATTTTGTCTGGCAGTAACATAGTTTGGATTTTTCCCCAAAACTTCGGAATACAAGGTTATTGCTTCCTCATGATTTCCCATATTTGCAAGGATGTTTGCTTTGTTATTTAGTGCAGGAAAAAAATTGGGGTTTATTGATAGTGCTCGATCATAATGAAGAATTGCTTCATTAAAGTATCCTAATTTTCCTAAAGCAGAGCCCTTGTTGGTTAAAATTTCAACATTGTTGGGATCTTTTGAAAGCGCTTCACTAAAAATATCAAGTGAACTGTCAAATTTACAGAGTCTGTATAATGCAGGTCCCATTCCGTCGTAATATGAAATTGTATCAGCGTATTTACTTCTGTCACAATCTAAATTAATTTGATTAAGCAATTTTCCAAGTTCTATATCTTCGACGGAGAGATTATCAGATTTTGTTTTTGTTTCTGGTTGCGTTGATTTTTTTTCTTTGTTATTTCCTGTTTCTTTTATCACAGAATTATTTTCTTTTTTGTTTGTTTGTTCTTTAGGTGTAATTTGTATTATAGAATCATTATCTTTGTTAGAATTTTTCTTTTCATTATTTTCGTCAGATGGTTGTGGTATGTCGTCAGATGGTTGTGGTATGTCGTCAGATGGTTGTGGTAT
>JBMSGE010000081.1:0-5926 GCA_049414205.1 Nitrosopumilaceae archaeon | reverse complement strand
AACCAGAACCAACTCCTGAACCAGAACCAACTCCTGAACCAGAACCAACTCCTGAACCAGAACCAACTCCTGATGATCCGTTCGCAGGAATTTCTGATGATGATATTTCTGTATACTCTGAATTATTTGACATCCCTCCACCTGAAAATGATAAAGAAGCATTACATTTGAGCCAGAAAATTAAAGAATGGATAAGCAAAGGAAGACCAAAACCAGGAGAATCTGTAAAACAACCAGAAGAAGAAAAGATGGAAGAATCTGAACCTGAAGAGGAAGAACAAGAAAAAGAAGAAACGAAACCTAAAAAGAAAAGAGGAATGTTTGGATTCTTTAGAAAATGAAACTAAAAACAAAAAACCTACTTACTTTGTCGGAAATTTCTAAAAAAGAGTTTTCTCAATTAATTGATTATTCTATCAAATTAAAGAAAGAATTGAAAAAAGGTGGAAACAAACCCTTGTTGAAAAATAAAACTTTGACCATGGTATTCCAAAAACCATCTACGAGAACAAGAGTAAGTTTTGAAACTGGAATGTTTCAATTAGGAGGAAATGCGATTAATCTTTCCTCAAATGATATGCAACTATCAAGAGGTGAGTCTATTGAAGATACTGCAAAAACCCTTTCTCGATATGCCGATTGTATTATGGCTCGAGTTTATGATCATGAAATGCTTGAAAAACTAGCAGAACATTCTACTGTACCAGTAATTAATGGCCTTTCTGATTCATTTCACCCATGTCAAATACTAGCAGATTTTATGACCATAAAAGAAAATAAAAGAAAACTCAAAGGATTGAAAATAGCTTGGATAGGAGATGGAAACAATGTATGCAATTCTATGATTTATGGATGTGCATTAGCAGAGGCCAAAATGTCTATTGCAACTCCTAAAGGTTTTGAACCGGACAAAAACGTTGTAACTGAAGCAAGAAAATCTACTGAAATTGAGATCACAACAGATCCTAAAACAGCAATAAAAAATGCTGATGTTGTTGTAACAGATACATTCACATCAATTCATAACCGCGATCCAAAAAGAACAAAAAAATTCCTTCCAAAATATCAAGTAAATTCTGATTTGATGAATCTTGCAAAAAAGAATGCAATCTTTCTGCACTGTCTTCCTGCTAAACGTGGAAGTGAAGTTACCTCAGATGTTATTGATGGACCTCAGTCCGTTGTGTGGGATGAAGCAGAAAACAGATTACATACACAAAAAGCACTAATGGTTTTTCTCATTAACGCTTAACGTATATAAGAGCAGGTTCAAAATCGTGTTCTGTAGATGGCCTATTCAAAAATATTGAGAAGATTAAGAGAAGAGAAGACCAATTATAAAAAACGTGGAACCATGTTGATGGGAAAACGTGAATTCATCACAGTTACAATTTCTAATGAAAATACTCAAGTTCAAATTTTAAAGCCTGAAATGACTGGTGATAAGGTAGTTGCATCTGCACATTCTAGATATTTGCTTGAAAAAGGATGGAAGGGTTCAAGAAAAAGTGTTCCTGCAGCTTATCTAACTGGATACATTGCAGGAAAGAAGGCTATTGGTAAAGGATCACAAGGTGCTATTTTGTATACAGGAACAAGAAAATATACTCAAAGGATGGCAGCAGCTCTAAAAGGAGTAATTGACGCTGGATTAGACGTTCCTGCAAACTCTGAGACATTTCCACCGGAGGAGAGAATTAACGGTGAACATCTTACAGTAAAAAATGACATTTCACAAATAAAATCCACCATAGATAGCGAGGTCAAATAGAATGAGTCAGGCAACACAAACAAAACAAGGACAAGGCGGACCTGGACAAGGAAGACCTGGACAAGGAAGACCTGGACAAGGAAGACCTGGACAAGGAGGACCGAGACAAGGACAAGGAAGACGTCCAAGAAGAGAACCTGAAGAAGAGGTATGGATTCCAAAAACCATTTTAGGACAAAAAGTTGCATCAGGCGAAATTTCATCCATTGAAGAGATTATAGAAGCAGGATTAAGAATCCAAGAAGCAGGAATTATTAAAAAACTACTTCCAGATTTGAAAAGCGAGGTAGTTGATGTTGGTATTATTCAAAAAATGACATCAAACGGACAATCAACAAGATTCAAAGCAATTGTAGCCGCAGGAAACGAAAATGGCTATCTTGGAATTGGCCAAGGCAAATCAAAACAAATGAGAATTGCAATTGAAAAGGCAACAAATCAGGCTTTCCTTAATGTCAGTCCAATAAAGTTAGGATGTGGCAGCTGGGAATGCAGATGTGACCAAAAACACTCCGTACCATTCAAGATTAAAGGAAAAGGTGGAAGTGTTACAATTGAAATCATTCCAGCACCTCGTGGTTTAGGACTAGTAGCAGGGGGAAAAATTAAAAGATTATTAGAATTAGCAGGCTTAAAAGACGCATGGACCACAGCAAAAGGATCCACACCTACGATGAATTCAACTTCTAAAGCAATATTGGAATGTCTTAGACAAACATTCAGTCAAGGTTGATAAAAATGGCAAATGCATATCTTGTTGTTAGAATTAAAGGTCAAGCAGACGTTCCTTATTGGGCCACTACAACTATGACTTTGCTAAAATTAGATAAAAAATACAGGGCTACAATTCTGCCTGCCAAAGATAACACCTTGGGAATGTTAAACAAAGTAAAACATTACATTTCTTGGATAGAATTAGATGCAGAACTTGCCAAAGAACTATTAGATAAAAAAGCCAGAAAATCAGGATACCAAAAAATCACTCCTGAGGATCTTAAAGAACTAGGATTCAACACCACTGAAGACCTTGCAAAAGCACTCTCTGAGGGAACAGCAACATTATCAAAATTAAAACCCCTAAAACCATGGTTTGCTTTATCACCACCAAGACATGGATTCAAAAGAAGCACCAAGAAATTGTATGGACAAAAAGGTGTTCTGGGATTAAATAAAGAACTTGGAACTATCGTGAGGCGAATGATCTAAAATGGCAACAAGACTAAGAAAAACTCGAAGACTTAGAGGAGGCCGAAACATGGGATGGGGTCAAGTTGCTCAGCATCGTGCAAGTGGTCATAAAGGTGGACTTGGAATCACCGGTTTGATGAAACATCATTACAGTACAATGTTAAAGGAATATCCTGACCACTATGGTCATTCTTCTACTCATCCACCTCACCCAAATATTACCAAAAAATGGGCAAGCATCCGTGATCTGGATGACTTGTTTTCAAAATTCGGAAAAGAAGAAGGAGGAAAAAAAATTCTAGATCTTGCTGCTGCAGGATACGACAAGTTACTTGGTGGTGGCAAACCATCTGGTGCATACACCGTTAAAGTACATCAATTTACCGCCAAAGCTGAAGAGAAAATCAAATCTGTTGGGGGAGAAGTGTTAGCTGAGAATGGCTGAAGGAAGTATTACTAACATTATTAGAAAAGTTGTTTTTAAGGCAGAACCTTATCTGCCACAGGTTCCAAAGCCAAAAAAGAAAATTTCTTTACAAACAAAATTACTATGGTCTGGAATTTGCCTTTTAATCTACATGGTAATGGGTCAAACACCACTGTTTGGTGCCACTGCACCTGAATTTGATTTTCTACAATTTGCAAGAGTAATTTTTGCATCCCAACAAGGAACCTTAGTTGAATTAGGAATTGGACCTATAGTCACAGCAGGATTGCTCATGCAATTACTTAGAGGATCTGATATTTTGAAATTTGATTTCAAAAAACCAGATGAGAGAGGAATATTTCAAACTGCTACAAAGCTTGTAACTTATGTGGTAATTGTTGCAGAGTCTATTGTTTATGCTGCAGCAGTTTATGGCCCTGGCATTGCTGAACCGTATGTTTTAGGAGTTATGATTGGTCAGCTGATGGCTGCGTCGATAATTATCATGTTCTTAGATGAATTAATTCAAAAAGGATGGGGTCTAGGAAGTGGAATTAGTTTATTCATCATGGCAGGTGTTGCTCAACAAATCTTATGGAGCTTGTTCAGTCCACTTCCGGCAGGTGATGGAGGAACAATTGGTATTATTCCGTATATTGGTCAATCAATTATGGAGGGAGATATGTCAAATGTCTTGTTTAGGTCCAATCAATTGCCGAGCATATTTGGATTATGTCTCACTGCAGGAATATTACTGATTTTGGTATTTACCCAAGGAATGAAGATAGAGATTCCAATTGTTTCAACCAAATATCGAGGATTTTCTGCTGTATATCCAATCAAGTTAATGTATGTCTCAAACATTCCTGTAATCCTTGCGTCTGCCTTAACTGCAAATGCCGTGTTTATTTTCCAAATGTTGTGGGCAAACATGAACCCGCGGAACAATAATGTCTTTATGAATATTTTAGCACAATTTGATCCAACTAGTCCGTCTACCCCAATTGGAGGAATAATTTACTATATCACTCCACCAAGAGGACTCGATGTAGCAATGCTAGACCCAGGACGAGCTGTAGGCTATGTTCTTTTCATGATTGGAATTGTTGTGGTCTTTGGAAGGCTTTGGGTGGAACTTGGAGGTCTCTCGCCAAAGAGTGCTGCTCAAAACTTACTTGATGCAGATGTACAAATTCCAGGATTTAGAAGATCAAATAAACCAGTAGAGGCTCTACTGAACAAGTACATTCCATCTGTTACTATAATTGGTTCAATGATCCTTGGTCTTTTAGCAGGTGTTTCAGATGTTCTAGGAGTATTTGGTTCAGGAATTGGAATTTTGTTAATGGTGGATATTCTCATCAACTATTACACTCAACTAGTAAGAGAACAAGTAGAAGTTGTAATGCCGCGTTTAGGTGCTTTACTTGGCAGAAAGTAAGAAAGTCGTCGTAGTAGGAATACCTGGAGTCGGTAAAACCACACTTATCAACAAAATTGTGGAATTAATCAAAGGCCATAACAAGAGTGTAGAAGTTACAAACTTTGGGACAATCATGTTTGAAGTTGCAAAGGAAAATGGACTAAAGAATCGAGATGAATTACGAAAACTACCTCTATCAGAACAAAAGCAATTACAAAAAAATGCAGCAGAAAAACTAAGCAAAATAAATGATGATGTGGTAATAATTGACACTCATGCTTTCATTAGGACTCCTGAGGGATTCAATCCTGGACTACCCTATCATGTATTACAAATTATAGAGCCATCAAACTTTATTTCTGTAACTGCAAAAACTGAGGAAATCTATAACCGAAGAATGAAGGATGAGACTAGGGCCAGAGATAAAGTTTCTATCGCTACCATTAAAAAAGAGTTGGATATTCAATCAGCAATGATGTCTGCGTGCTCTGTCTTATCTGGCTCACCTTTAAAACACGTAATGAATAACGAAGGAAAACTTGATGAAGCAGCTGATCAGATAATAAAAGCAATAGGGTTATAGATATGGAATTTGATTTTGTTCTTCTTTTCTTAGATATGGTATTTTTGCAAGAGGATGGCGGCTTCTTCGGATTTATGGGCTCACACGGATTAGGAAGTGATGATCCTATTGTTAAAGGAATAATTCCATCTTTGTTTGCAGTAGCAGGCTTTGGAATTATGTTGAATTTCTTTAATGCTGCAGTTCGTAAAAAAATGGTTGATCAGGTTAAACTAAAACGAATCATGAAAGAAACTCGCGCTTGGCAGAAAGAAAGAATGCGTGCTATGAGAGAAAAAGACCAAGCAAAGACAGAACAACTAAACAAGAAATCTGCTTACATGAACAAAATGTCCATGGAGATGATGCAAATGAATATGAGACCAATGATGATTACTTTTGTTCCTTTAATTTTGATATTTTACTTGGTATTGCCTCAACTATTCTCATATACTGTTGCTATGTCTCCAATTCCTCTCAATGTTATTCCAGGTGACTTTTTCACCTTAACGTGTACTGCTGCACAGGCTGCAGATGCAGAGCATGTTTGCTTTG
>JBMSGE010000080.1:0-6088 GCA_049414205.1 Nitrosopumilaceae archaeon | reverse complement strand
GTGTTTCTGCTACAGGAACTTCTGGTGTTTCTGCTACAGGAACTTCTGGTGTTTCTGCTACAGGAACTTCTGGTGTTTCAACTGATTTTGCGCTCTTTTTGGTTGTCTTTTTAGTTTCTTTTTTTGCCGCAGTCTTTCTTGTTTTCTTTTCAGTATCTTCAGGATCCATAACTCCTGCCTCACCTAAAGCAAAGATTACTTCTTCTTCAGGATGATGAGGACTATCCACCATTCGTGCAATTCTTTTCTTGCCTGATTTCTTAAAGTAGATTCTGTAGGTACTTGTATGGGCAACTACATTACCTCCTATTGGACGAGTTGGATCTCCAAAGAAGACATCAGGTGATGCCATAACTTGGTTTGTTGCAATTGCAGCAATGTTGTAAGTTTCTGCAATTCTAGATAACAGATGGACAAAATGATTTAGTTTTTGTTGTCTGTTTGAGAGTGTTCCTCTACCCAAGTATTCTGCACGGAATAATCCAACTGCAGAGTCTGCAATAATTAATTTGATATTGTTTTCTTCAATTAGAGGGCCTACTTCTTCAAGAATTAATGTTTGGTGTGCACTGTTATATGCACGTGCAACTATGATGTTGTCAAGAACTTTTTGTGGATCCATTCCATTTGCATTTGCAATAGAGACAATTCTTTCAGGTCTGAAAGTGTTTTCAGTGTCAATGTATATGGCTCCGCCTTCTAATCCACCTTCTTCTTTTGATTTTTGAACTTGAACACACATTGTAAGACAGAGTTGTGTCTTTCCACATCCAAATTCACCATAAACTTCAGTTAGTGCTTGTGTTTCAATACCGCCATCAAATAATGTATCCAGGCAATTGGTTCCAGTGGTAATTCTACCAATATCCTGTCTTCGTTTGTAAATTTCACTTGCACTTACAAAGTCTTTAGAAATTAATCCTCCTTCAACTAAGTGTTCACGAGCTTTATTGACAATTTTTTCTGCAGTGTCTTTTTCCATTCCAGTAATGTCTGAAATTTCTACTGGACCTCTAACGATAAGATCCATGATATTATGAATTCCTGCGTCAGCTAATTTTTTTGTAGTTACAGGTCCTACACCTGCCAAACTATCTAATCTTAAATCTTCCATACGGTATAGTACGGTACTGTACTTTATAACCTTATTGTTTTAAGAGATGATCGTACTGACGCTGATAAAATAAATGAAATCTATCGTTTTCTTCTTCTTTGGCCTGGTTTATTTTGTCCAGGGAATCTTCCTAATACAAATCGCTTTTTGAAGTTACTTTTGTTTCTGAGACTAGAATTAGTACCAGTGATTTTTCTACCTTCAACTTTAGGAGTTTGACCTCTAACTTTTCCAGCTTTTGTTAGCGAACCGTGAGTTGCCATGATTAAACCTGATACTTAGTGAATTTATGTATTTGGAAATTACCAATATTTGGCTTTGACTTTCTCTATAACTTGCTCGTGCTCTCTACTCTTGTTTCTGGCATATTTTTCCATTGCGCCCAAAGGAACTCCGCCAAGTGCTCTTGCGATTCCATTGAAGAGGTATTTTTGAGGCCCTTTAGCTCCTGTTTTGTTCATGAATTTTTGAATTCCATATTTGAAATTGTGTTGCCAAGTCTTGTACAACACTCCTAATTGAGCAGGAGTCATTTCGTTGCCAATGTTAAAGAAATCAGATTTTTCGAGTAGGCCAATTGGAACAAAAGTTAGTGCAGTGGTAGTAAACATAGACCCTGGCTGTTCATGTTCTAGTTCGCTAATCAGACTAATTGTCTCCCATGAATCTTCTGGAGTTTCATCGTTATCTAGACCCATAATCAATGTAAATGCTGGAACCCAATAGTGTTTGTTAAGTGTCTTAACTCCTTCTTTAACCACCCAATGCCATTCTTCTGGGCGATAAGGAGCCAGTTTTCTGTCAGCATATTTTTCAATTAATCTCAAGCTACCTGTTTCAAATCCTGCTTGAACGCCAGTCATGTTCTCTGGTCCGGATTTAATAATTTTGGATAGATTAGGAATTAGTTTTTCGTCGGCAATTGCACCTGCCAAAGTTCCATGTGTTGGATTGGTATGTTTTACTCCAGTAGACATTATTGCAGTGAAAAGTTCTTCTAATGCCTCACGGTTTGGCTCCATTCCCTTTGAGGTTCTTGGATCCATTCCATAGACGAAGATATCATCGCTGTGAATCCACGCAGAAGTAGAGCCACCTTTTTTCATGTTTACTTCGATTTCTTTTTTTACTTTCTCTGGAGGATAATAACGCAGGGATCTAAGAGTTACATCACAGAATTTACAACCTCGACCACAGCCTCTCATTACTTCAACCATTCCATGCATACTTGGTTCTATAATGTCTGGAATTTCTTCAAGTTCAGGTCTGTCCCAGAAATTTACAAATCTTCCGTGAATTTTTTTCCCGTTTCTTTCAAATTCTTTAATGTTTACTTTAAAGTCACTTCGCTTTCTGAAAGGATCCATATTTTCAAAATCGCCATTCATCAAATAGTTAAAGAAACGACCAGCATGTCCATCAATTTCTGGAGCAATTCCTCCAAGTTCGCCTTCTAGTATTGCATAAATTCCAAATTCTTGAATTTTTTCAGGATCGTAATTGTATTGCCATGTGCCAGATGCACCAGAAATTACCTTTGCTTTGCTTCCAGTTTTTTCTTTAGCTGCTTTAATTCTGTGATGAAGTTCAGTGTTATACAGTTCATCGTATGAAATTTGTTTTCTGCCATAAGTAAATGTCATAGTTACAGGACCCATGCCTAGAGGATCCATCTCATAAGTTCCAACCACTTGGGTGTCAGGACCAATGAATTTTTCAATGTGATCAGGATGGGCTACAACAACTTCATCTCTTCTAAAACCGTCTCGGAGTAAGCCAGCCTCTAATTTTCTTAGACCATATGGAGCAAAATTTGCAACGCCGTTAGTATGAGGAATGTAATTGCAGATAAAATCAAAGAGAATTTTCGGAGTGACTTGATTTCTTAAAATTTTGTACCAAAAGCTGTTTTTGTCTCTATGAGGGTCTATTGCAGGTGCACATCCAAAAAATGTGGCCAAAGATAAACCACGATATGGTGACATTAGGGTTCTATCAGCTGTTAGAACAATTTTTGGATTGCCCATCTCCTTCACGGCAATAATTTCCTGATTTATTTTAAACCTTGCTGGTTAAACCTAATAATTTTCTAAAATTCCAGCCTTATTTCTGAAAAAATGACCAAATTCTTTGTTAGATGCCAGATGATCGCCATCAAAAACGGTTCCATCACGACAAACCAAGTCTTCTCCAACGCAGCAGCTTCCACAAATACCTACACCGCATTTCATCATTCGCTCAAGGCTTGCTTGGACAAAAGTTTTCTTTGAATTTGCAATTTGAACAGTTTTGTACATCATTATTTCTGGTCCGCATGTATATACTCCATCAAAATTTTCTCGTTCTAGCAATTTTTCGACCATATCTGTGACAAATCCTTTTTCCCCATAAGATCCATCATCAGTAGTTACGATAACTTTGTGAGGATTATTTTTCAGCAAATCATTTGCCAGATCCTCAAAAAAGACCTCATCTTTGGATTTTGCTCCAATTAATAGAGTTACATCATCATTGGGTTTGACAGTTGTAATCAACCTCATCATTGGAACAAGTCCAGTTCCTCCGCCAACAAGCAAGATTTTGCCATTTTTTAAATCAAAAGAGTTACCATATGGACCACGGACTCCAATCTGTTGTCCTTCTTTGAGATTAAACAATCCAGTTGATGCAGCACCATGTTTTCTTACAGTAAATGCAGCTTTGCCACTTTCTTTAGAAATCATTACACTCATAGGTAATTCGTTTATTCCAGGAATCCAAACCATTGCAAATTGTCCCGGTAAAACATTTGACATTACTTCGTCAGAAAATATCAGAGTTCTAACAGTAGGTGTTTCATCTATTACTTTTTCAATTGTACATATTGTGGTATGATTAAGATTTCTTTGCAAGTCCAACCATCTCCTCTATTTTTGAAATTCCTTTTTTTTGCATATATTGTAATATTCCGTTGTTGATTTCATTGAACACATCAACCCATCTATCCCCCACAGCACTACCAACTTGAATTGCAGATGCACCTGCAAGAAAAAATTCAACAGCATCTTCCCATGTAGATACACCACCACACCCAATAATTGGGATATCATATTTTGAAGAAATTTCATATACGCACCTTAGGGCTATGGGTTTTATTGGAGTTCCAGACAATCCGCCAAATTTGTTACTTAGAATAGGTCTTTGAGTTTCAACATCAATTGCCATTGCTCTAACTGTGTTTATTGCAGTTATTGCATCAATTCCAGAGTCAATTGCAGTGCCTACAGTATCAAGATAGTGTGTAGTTCCCAAGCCAACCTTTGCAATAACAGGCACATTTGTAGATTGTTTTACACTGCTGACAATTTTTTTTACCAGTTCTGGATCATCACCAACTTCCAGTCCAACCTTTGCAACATGAGGGCAAGACAAGTTCAATTCAAAAGCAGTAACATTACAGTTTGAGAATTCCTTTACCATAGTTTCAAAATCTTCTGGAATAGAACCAACAAGACTTACAATAATTGGAACATCTTGGTTAGGTTGAATCATTTTTGCAAAATACGGAGCGCCTGGATTTGAAAGGCCTACTGCATTTATCCAACCACCTTCATTAACACTGAAAATTGTTGGGTTCGGATATCCTTCCCATGGTTCTTTACTAAGGGATTTGGTTACTACTGCACCTGCACCTGATCTATAAAGTCGATTAAAAACATCTAAAGAAATACCTAAAATTCCTGAGGCAAGCATTGCTGGACGTTTCAGATTAATTTTGCCTACCGAAGTAGCTAAATTGGCTTCCACTTTGAATCATACACCTAGCTTCGAATATAACAGTTGAGCCAGATCCAATTTGTTACCTTTTTTAAAGGAGACTTAGAATCAACTAGTCATGCATTCTGTAATTTTAACAGAATTTGGAATCTCAGTTTTCAATGAAGGTAAGCTGGAAAAAGCCTTCCCCTTTTCTGATCCAGTCAAAGATTATCTCGCTATTAAAAATAAACAAGCAACATTCGATGAGCTAGTTGACTATCTTGTACCTTTGCAAAGAGGAGTAGCAACCAATGATTCAGCTCTAGTTACCATGTTGAAAAAAAATTCTATCGACATTCAACTAATGGAAGAACAAGAATTAGAAGATATTCAATCATCCAAACCTCAAATCATTGTCGATTCAGGATTTGCAGAAAATATTCCAGATAGTCTCAGTAAATTAAGAGAATTTGCCATAGGACTTTCTTCTTCTAAAGTTACAACAGTATCAGAAAGTCCAGATTTACACATCATTCAGGCTATTAATTCTCTAGATGAAGTAGATAAGATTGCTAACGCGCTTAGTTCAAGATTAAGAGAATGGTACGGACTTCACTTTCCAGAATTAGAAAATGTAATTGATAGTATTAATGGATATGCACAGATTGTTCTTGCAGGAAAACGTGACTCTTTAACAAAAAAAGTTTTTGAAGATGCAGGTTTTCCTGATTCTAAAGTAGAGATGCTTTCTCTAGTATCTGAAAAAAGTAGAGGAGGAGACATTTCAGAAAAAAATCTAAAAATTGTTCAATCAATGGCCAAACAAATGTTAGAACTTCATGACCTCAGAAAGAATCTTGAAGAGCACGTAGAGTCAGAGATGGAGATTGTTGCTCCAAATCTTTCAGCAATATTAGGACATGCTGTTGGTGCAAGAATTCTTGGAAGAGCCGGAAGTTTATCAAAACTAGCATCAATGCCTGCAAGTACTATTCAAGTAATTGGAGCTGAAAAAGCCTTGTTTAGATCATTAAAGACAGGTGCCCAACCACCAAAGCACGGATTATTATTCCAACATACCATGGTTCACGCTGCACCAAGATGGCAGAGAGGAAAAATTGCAAGAGCAATTGCAGCAAAGGCAGTGATTGCAGCAAGAGTCGATGTGTATGGTGAAGGACTAAACAAAACTCTTCTTGAAAAACTCGATGTAAGAGTTAAAGAAATAGGAACAAA
>JBMSGE010000079.1:0-6096 GCA_049414205.1 Nitrosopumilaceae archaeon | reverse complement strand
CTTAGAACCACTCAAGGATAATGTGATGGCAATCAAGGCAATGGACTTCAAACTCAGAGACCAGACAACTTACCTTAATGACGGATTTGATATATCGGGCGATTCACTCAATCCAATGGTAACTGAGATGATTCCTTCACCTGTTAAAGGTGAGGGACTCCTCAAAGTTACACAAAATGCAAAGTACAGTGACTATTGGAGCACTGAGGATGGCAGAATCTTTGAGAAGAACACCTTTGGCTCATTCAAACAGATTAACCACGAGTTCAAGAGATTCCAAGACTCTGGAGATCCAAGAACAAGATTGCATTCAGGATTTGGTGGTGTTATGGATTATGAAAACCTCAGAGCACAGAGTGTTTTCAACTCCACTGCACTCCAAGCAGAACTAGGTGAGAGTTTCTCACATAATATCTCCATTGGAGAAAGAATGACTGAGGAAATGTACCAAGAGATGATAATCCAAGAGCACATTGCAATGAAGAAACTGCAAGAGATGGACAGACAAACTCGCTGGAACTAGAATAAACTACTCTGAATCCTTTGAGATGGTTTTTTACCCCCAAATTTCTTTTCCAAACTATTGGTAAAGTCAATTAATTTTGTAGTCTTGGGAAAACAAGACATTGCAGCAGAATTTGGGAAAAAAGGAACAGAAACAGACATTTCGTTATTTGATAGGAAAGAATCTGATATTATCAAAACCTGGGTAACTCCAAGTGGTTTTCCTGAAAAAATCCAACCACTTCTTCAGGCAATAAACTTGGCAGAGTTTGTAATATTTTTCGTAGATAAACTAGACAAATTCACAGGGGAGCAAATAATCGCACTTGACTCGCTAAAAAAAGAGAAGGGAATTTTATCCCATTCCTTTGATGTTGATGAATCAAAACTTGATTCCATGATAAAGGGAACAGTTCTTGAAAACTATGCCAAAGTAGAGCAAGACAAAATTAAAGAAGAAATTGACAAAATAGAGCCATCCCTAAAGGAAGGACCTTCTGAGATGGTAGTTGATCACTGCTTTGATGTCAAAGGTGTAGGAACTGTAATCTTAGGCAAGGTAACTTGTGGCAAAATAAAACAATATGATAATCTAAAACTATATCCTCCAGAATCTGACGTGCTGATAAAATCAATTCAGATGCATGATGACCCCGTCCAAGAATCTGTGTGCCCTGCAAGAGTAGGTCTTGCAGTAAAGGGAGTAAAGCCTGATGAGGTGGGGCGAGGTGATATAATATCAGAGCAAGGCGCAGTGGTGGTAGGATCTGAGATTGAACTAGATTTTACAAAAAGTCCCTTTTACAAAAGTGATATTGCTGAGGGACAAATGTGTCTAGTAAGTGTAGGATTGCAAATAAAGGCCGCAAAATTCACATCAATCACTCCTTTGAAATTAACCTTTGAAAAACCCATAACATATCATACTGGAGACATTGCAGTAATACTAAAGCCAGAATCTACGACTATCCGAATACTTGGAAGCGGACCAATCAAATAGACTGATTTAATAAAATCAAAATAATCTTACAATCATGCGCGGATTAATGATGGGAAGGTTTCAGCCTTTTCACTTGGGACATTTGGATTTGGTGCAGCAGATTCTAAAGGAATGCGATGAAGTAATAATTTTGGTTACAAGTTCCCAGTTTAACTATTTGGAAAAAGACCCTTTTACTGCAGGTGAAAGAATAGAGATGATTCACAACTCCATAAAAGAATCTGATATTGATTTGAGCCGCTGCATAATTTTGGCAATTGAAAACCAGTTCAATGTAGCAACTTGGTCTGCTTATCTCAAATCTATGCTGCCACATTTTGATAAAGTATACAGCGGAAACGAGTATGTGAAAATGCTTTTGGCAGACTTTGATATTGAGGTCGTAAAACCTGAATTCCTAGACCGAGAAAAATTCAATGCTACTGAAATTCGTTTTATGATTATTTCTGGTGATAATTGGCAGAATCTAGTGCCACCAGCAGTTTCTAATTTCATTGAAAAAATCAACGCCAAAAATCGATTAGAAATTATTGGCAAGACTGACACCAAACCCACCCAGCACTGATGAAACCACTACGTGCTTGTCCTATTTGTCCAAAATGTGGCTCTAAGAAATTTACAAGAATTCCAGACGAGTCTGTTAAAGTAAAATGCAGAACATGCGATACTGTTATTTCTATTTGAATGGAAAAACAGTAAATACTATGACTTCATAAAGTATGATGGAACATAGGTTATGATATACGAATTGGGGGATTGTCATGGTGACAAAAAATAACAAGTCTGTAAACCTTTCTTGCAGAATAGAAAAAACAATCTATGATGAATTACTGACTGATGCCAAAAAGAAGGGAATCAGTCTGAATTCTTTAATGTCAAGCATTGCCAAACACCACATAACCTGGAAAAGATATGCTGATGAGATTGGTTTTGTCCCTATAACGAAAAGAATGCTGGGAAAAATCTTCAAACATCTTGATGAAAAATCAATTGAAAAAATAGCAAATGATCTTGGAGGAACTGTTCCTAAAGAACTCTTGTTTATGACATATGATAAGATGGATTTTGAAAACTTTATGCAAATTTTGGAAATCAACGCAATGCGTTTTGGAGTCGTAAAACACACAAACGAAGACGGCGTCCATATTCTTAACATCCGTCATGGGATTAGTGATAATTTCTCACATTTCCTTGCATGTGCTCACCAAAAGATGGCTGATGACCTATCTTTAAAATTGAATATAACAAATTCTGACAAGAATATGATTTGCATGGATATTGAAAAACCCGCAATCGACTAGTTTCTCAAAGTTTGATTCAAAAACTCATCAGATCTCTTACCAGTACTTTTTGTCATCTCTAAAATTCGCAAAAATTTTTCTTTATCAAAGTCATGTGATTTAGTTTTGATAAAATATTTGGCCCCGTAATGTCCTCTCTCAGAAATTATTTCATACCCTACACGTATCCCTGTTCTGTAATCTACCCTAAGTGTTGAGAGAAAATCATCTACTTTTCGTTTGAATTTTTCTTTTTCTTCTTGGGAGAATCTGTATATTCTAAATGTCAAGTCTCTGCTTAGAAATGTCATAAACCCCATCACGAGTTCTAAATTTCTTTTTTCCTGGAAAATCTCAATTTCCATTTTCAGTGGTCCAACATCTTCTAATGCTAAATGGAAAATATGTTTTGGTTCATTTATTGTGTTAAATGCAATATTTTCTTCATGTAACCATTTTTCAATTCTTTGCCTTACCCCAGTGTCCTTACCATCTGATTCTAGTAATCTCTTAAGACAAACAATGCATAAAGGACGTGTTTTTTCTTCTTGACCCCAAAATCCAAACATTAACCCATTTTCGATTATTGCCTCACATAGGCAACATCTGACCATGGAATGATTAAGTCGATAAACTGCTTATCTTTTTTGGTTTGATACAATAAAATCAAAAACAGGGTTAAATCTTAACCCTGCTAGTGCCTCTGCCGCTTGTTATGTAGTGTCCTTTGAAATCCGTTGGAAGTGTTGGTTTTTCCAGTTCGGATAGTTTTATCTTCTTTGTTCCTTTTGCACTCATGATCATTAGATCCCCTGATAGCTTTAATCTATCATCATTGGCTTTTGTTGTCTGTTTACCCATAAACTCTGCAGGTAATACTGGTTTGTCTTCAGAGGCAGTTCCTCTTTCTACATTATGGCGAACCACAATTGTATCAATGAAATTAATGCCCATCTCATTTTCATATTAGAGTATGATGGTATTAAGATGATAGCAATTATCTGTAGTCAATTGTAGTGATTGACAAAAGTGATTTTTCATAGTTAATATTTGCAATAATTTGAGCAAATTTATGGCAAAAACATGGAAAGACGACGAAATTAGTTTAGATCCAATAAAAGATCAAACTGTCGCTGTAATTGGCTATGGTATACAAGGTGATGCACAGGCAAATAACATGAAAGATTCAGGTCTTAATGTTATAATTGGCCTCAAAGAAGGCGGTAACAGCTGGAAAAAAGCTACTGCTGATGGTCACAAAGTACTATCTGTTGCCGATGCATGCAAACAAGCCGACATTATTCATGTATTGATTCCTGACATGATTCAATCTCAAGTCTACAAAGATGAGATTGGACCAAATCTTTCAGAAGGAAACGCCTTGTCATTTTCTCATGCAGCTGCAATTCACTGGAATTGGATTAGTGCACCTGACAATGTAGATATCATTATGGTTGCACCAAAAGGTCCTGGCTCCAAAGTACGAGAGACATATCTTGAGAACTTTGGAACTCCAGCAATTGTTGCAGTTCACAAAGACCATACTGGAAAAGCCTGGGATAGAACTCTTGGAATTGCAAAAGCAATTGGCAGTGCAAGAGCCGGCTTAATTCAAACAAATTTCAAAGAAGAAGTTGAAACTGATTGGTTTGGCGAGCAAGCTGACTTGTGTGGTGGTTCTGCATCAATGGTAAAAGCAGCATTTGAAACACTTGTAGAAGCAGGCTATCAACCAGAGATTGCATACTTTGAGGTTTTACATGAACTAAAATTGATTGTAGATATGATTCAAAGATATGGTATCAATGGAATGTGGAGACGAGTAAGTGAGACTGCAAGATATGGTGGTCTAACTCGAGGTCCAATGGTAATGACTTCTGAAACCAAAGAAAACATGAAAAAAGTTCTAACCATGATTCAAGATGGTACATTTAATGACGAATGGATAAGCGAGTACCAGAAAAACGGACAAGAATCCTTTGCAAAATACATGAAAGAAACAGATGAGCATCAAATAGAAAAAGTTGGCAAAGAGATGCGAAAAATGATGTGGCCTGATTCCACAGAATAATTTTTTTCTTTAAATTTTTCTTAGTTTTGAAACACCCAATGTAATGTGATCAATAATTGTAGGTAGTGGTGTTCCTGGGCCAAATACGTGATTCACTCCTGCTTTAACTAGATCTTTGTGATCAATTTCTGGGATTACTCCGCCGCCAACAACTAGTACATCATTGATTTTTTTCTTTTTGAGAGCCTTGACTACTCGTGGAAACAATGTGCCATGTGCACCATTTAGAAGGCTCATTGCTATTGCATCGACATCTTCATCTTCTGCAATCTGGGCTACTCGTTCTGGTGTGGCAAACAATCCTGAATAAATTACCTCCATCCCTGCGTCTCTAAATGCACGACAAAGAACTAGTGCTCCCCTGTCATGTCCGTCAAGACCTAATTTTGCAACTAGTACCTTGATGTTTCGCGAAGCTGCCTTTTGTTTCATAATTTTTCTTCAAATATTGTATGCTTAAAGGGTTTATTTGATTTTCTGATCGAAAAATCAAGAGAAAATCTACTTAAAGCCTAACAAAATTACCTCAAGGGTGGACGTCACCCCGATTAACTATGAACTAACTTTTGATCCAGATCTTAAAAAATTCACATTTGAAGGAAAAGAGAAGATCACCATAAATTGCAAAAAACCCACAAAATCTATTTCTCTGAACTGCGCTGAAATTAAAATAAAATCATGTGTTGTTGAATTTAACAAAAAGACAATTGACTCATCAGCCAAAACTAACGCAAAATCAGAAGAACTCAAAATTACTCTTAAAGAGAAAATTAAAGGCCACGCCACAATCTCAATTGAATTCCAAGGGATTCTCAATGATAGATTATTAGGATTTTATCGAAGTCAATACAATCAGGGCGGAAAGACAAAGTATCTTGCAACAACTCAATTCGAAGCTGCAGATGCACGAAGGGCATTTCCATGCTGGGATGAGCCTGAAGCCAAAGCAACCTTTGATATTTCAATTATTGCAGAAAACAAATTTACTGCAATCTCAAACATGCCTATAAAATCTAAAAAGAAAATTGGTGTAAAAACACTTTACAAATTTGGCAAAACTCCTGTAATGTCAACTTATTTGATTTATTTAGGAGTTGGTGAATTTGAGTACCTTACTGGAAAAACTGGCAAAACGCAAATCCGCGTCATTACCACAAAGGGCAATAAATCAAAAGGAAAGTATTCCTTGGATTTAGGAAAAAAATTACTTACCTCTTATGAAAAATATTTTGGAATAAAAT
>JBMSGE010000078.1:0-6211 GCA_049414205.1 Nitrosopumilaceae archaeon | reverse complement strand
GATACTTGGTAAAGCTCAGCTCCCAACTCCTCCATAAGCATTATTGGAAGTATCGTCCAAACAGAAGCTGCTCCGATGTGGCGAAGAAGTAATGATGAGAACAAAAATTTGTTTTTGACAATTACTCTTTTTGTAGTTCCTGGCTCTATCTCTTTTTTTGAGATAATGTTTGGAAGTTTAGTTGATATGAAAAATCCAACAATGAAAAACGCAGAGGACACGATGAAAATTGCCTTTACATCATTAACAATTCCTGCAGCAATAATTCCTGCCATCCATCCTAATGCATGAAATGAAATTACAGTTGCTACCTTCTTTTTTTCATGGTTTGACTCGTATGCATATGCAATCATTGCAGGAATCATTATTCCACTTGCAATTCCTGCACCTATTCTTGCCAAAAACAAGAGGGTGATATCATCTGCAAAATAATGCAACCCAAACGTGGCAGCACATCCAATAAACCCAATTTGGATAAATTTGAGCCTAGTTCCTTTCTTGTCTGAGTGTCTTCCAAAGTAAATCTCAGAGAGAATCTGGGCAAAGCTAAAGGAGGCTACAATCAGGCCAATCTCAAAGACTGACTCTGTGACTCCCTTTGCGATAATTGGCATGAATACAAAAACAATTGAAATACCTGCATGCTGGAAAAAGGTGGCACTACGAACTAAATTGTTGATTTGAAGCTTTTGCATAAATGTACATAAAATACAACTTTACCTAATTTCAATATACGTATACTCTCAAAAGAGTTAAACCCAGTATTTTCAATCTGAAAACAGTTTGACACAAAAAGAACCATTTCTTGATGCGATGAAAAACAGAGTATTATTGTTTGATGGCGCAATGGGCACTGAAATTCAAAAGTTTAATCCAAAACCTGAAGACTTTCCAGATAACAAAGATGGATTCAATGACGGTTTAGTTTTAACACATCCAGATTGGATAAAACAAATTCACAGAAATTATTTGGATGCAGGAGCTGATTGCATTGAAACAAACTCTTTTGGTTCAAACAAAATCAAACTAGACGAATATGGATTTGGAGATCAAACAGTAGAGTTTAACAAAAAAATTTCTCAACTTGCATCTGAAGTTTGCTCAGAGTATACTGACAAGCCTCGATATGTTATTGGTTCTATGGGTCCTTCAGGATTCCTACCAAGCTCAAATGATCCGGACTTGGGGCAAAAACCACTTGATGAAATCAGAGAAGCATTTGAGCTACAAGCTGAAGGTCTGATTCTTGGAGGAGTGGATGCACTACTTATTGAAACCAGTCAGGATATCTTGGAAGTAAAACTAGTGATTGAAGCATGTCATGAAGCAATGCAAAAGACTGGAAAAAAAGTTCCAATTATTGCAAATACAACTTTGGACCAATATGGCAAAATGCTACTTGGAACAAACATTCAGGCAGCATACACTACAGTATCTGATATGGGAATTGACGTGTTTGGTCTGAATTGCTCGACTGGTCCAATTGAGATGACTCCAAGTGTTAGATGGCTTGATGAGCAAAAGGAGCACAATTTACTGGTGGTTCCAAATGCAGGAATGCCTGAAAACCAAGGAGGGCAGGCAGTATACAAAATGACTCCAGACAAGATGGGTCAAGCACTTGGTGATTTTCTTGAACAATACAACAAGGTGAGAATAATTGGAGGATGCTGCGGTACAAATCCAGAGCACATTGCAGCCTTAAGAAAAGTAATTGACGAAAAAGCTCACTCTACCAAGGGTTAAGTATTTACAAAAACTGCATTCACTTTAATCACATTGAGCACTCCTAGAGTAAGTTCGGCACTAAAGGCAGTTGAGCTAAAACAAGAACCTGCCCCTCTAATCATTGGGGAGAGAATTAACACACAGGGTTCCAGAAAGGCAAAGAAACTCGTACTTGGAGACGATTATGATGGGCTACTTGATTTGGCACGAACTCAAGTAGAAGATGGTGCCCACTGTCTTGATGTTTGTGTTGCAACTACTGAGCGCTCTGATGAAAAATCATTCATGCTTAATTTAGTAAAAAGACTCTCCTTGGAAATTGATGCTCCTCTTGTAATAGATTCAACTGATCCTGAAGTCATTGAATCAGCTGTCATTCAGATTCCTGGCAAACCCATAATCAATTCAATTAATCTTGAAGGTGATGGAAGCAGATTTGAAAAACTAGCGCCAATCATGGCAAAGTATGGTCTTCCTGCAGTCGCACTGTGCATTGGTCCTGCAGGAATGGCAAAGACTCCTCAGCAAAAATTAGAGACTGCAGAATTACTTTATGAAACTGGAAAAAAATACGGACTAAAAGAAGACCAGTTCATCTTTGATGTTCTAACATTTACTTTGGCAACAGGAGAAGATGAATTTCTAGATGCAGGAAAAAACACACTTGAAGGAATAAGACTAGTCAAAGAAAGATTCCCAAAATCATTTACCACACTTGGTTTGAGCAACATTAGTTTTGGTCTTGTTCCATATGCTAGAAAAATTCTAAACTCTGTGTTTTTGTATCATGCAGTAAAATCAGGACTAGATACTGCAATAGTTAACGCAAAAGAGATTATTCCATATGGGGAAATTGATGAAAAGGAAAGAAAACTTGCAGAAGACTTGATATTCAATGCACACCCTAACGCACTATCTGAACTAATCTCACACTTTGAAAAAGTCGGCCCTCAAGCAGGAACAGCATCAAAAAAAGTAGATGTAGACCCATCATGGCCTGCAGGCAAACGTGCTAACTTTAGAATCATTAACAGGCTCAAAGACGGAATTGAAAAAGATGTAGTGTATGCAATTGCCGAAAAACTAGGGAAAAACGAACTCGTAAAAGAAACTGGAGATGAAGTATCCCTTGATGCATCACAAGAAATTACTCATGATGGTGCCATCAAAACTCTAAACGAAGACTTGCTTCCTGCAATGAAGGAAGTTGGCGACAAGTTTGGCTCTGGCGAATTAATTCTGCCATTTGTTCTCAAATCAGCAGAATGTATGAAGGCAGCAGTAGGTGAGCTTGAAAAGTATCTGTTACAAGAAGAGGGAACTACTAAAGGAAAACTAGTGCTTGGAACAGTTTATGGTGATGTACATGACATTGGAAAAAATCTCGTTAAAACAATATTTCAAAACAATGGTTATACCGTATATGATTTGGGAAAGCAGGTTCCACTACAAAAGTTCCTGGAAAAAATTGATGAGGTAAAACCTGATGCTATAGGGTTATCTGCACTTTTGGTATCTACATCAAAACAAATGCAGTTCTTTGTAGAGCATGCAAGAAAGAACAACATGAACATTCCTATCTTGTGTGGAGGGGCTGCAATCAATTCTAACTATATCAACAGAATCGCAAAACAAGACGGACTGTATGAGTCTGGTGTGTTTTACTGCAATACCATGTTTGAAGGTCTCAAAACAATGGACAGACTCGTCACAGACAAGGAAATCTTGTTGCAAGAGTGGAAAGAAAAATTAGAAAAATGGAAAGAAACTACTCCTACACCATCATCTCAAACAGAAGGAGCTAAAAGTGAAGTGGTACCAGTAACTCCCCCAACTCCGCCAAGAATTAACATTCCAATACATCTTGATGAATCAAAAATTAACGTAAAGGAGGTATGGGAGATGATTGACAAAAAATCCTTATTCAAACTATCCTGGGGATTGAGGGGAAAGGCAGGACAAGACCAGGAAGAAGAACACGAAAAACTATTCCAGGAATGGAAAAAACGAATAGAAGATGAAAAACTCTTTGAGCCCAGTGCGGTTTATGGCTACTTTAACTGTCATGGTGATGGCAACAAGCTAACAGTGGATCATCCTGCAGGGGAAAAACTTGTCTTTGACCTTCCACGCTCTACAAAACCAAAACATCTTTGCCTTGCAGACTATTTTGGCAAAGACGACGTTGTTGCATTTCAGGCAGTTACAGTTGGAAACAAAGTTGCAGATATCATAGAGCAATGGAACAAAGAAGACAAGTATGCTGATGCATATTATTTGCACGGACTAGCAGTAGAGTTTGCAGAAGGAATGGCTGCATGGATTAATCAAAAAATAAAATCAGAATTATCAATTACCGATAAAGGTGGATTAAGGTACAGCTGGGGATATCCTAGTTGCCCTGACGTGGGACAACATCACCTTGTGTGGAAACTACTCAATCCTGACAAATACGGGATGACTCTAACTGAGTCTGGACAAATAGTGCCAGAACAATCAACTGCAGCAATTGTTGTGCATCATCCAGATGCTGAATACTTTGTTCTCTAGACTTGATTTTTTTCTAAAAATTCATTCAACCCTGAAAAATCGCTTGGAGATGTAATTAGCACATCTCCAGTAATTTGGTGAACCTGTGACAAAAATTCTGGAAAATTTTCTCTAAACTGCTCAAGATTTAGGTTCAAAAACTTTGCAGATTTTTCGTTTTTCTCTGAAGGATAAAGCACAATTGGAATTACTGAATACCCTTTGAGGTTTTCTTCAAGAGTCTTGACTTGATCAATGTTTTGAATCACTTGTGTCATGAATCCTTTTGGTTTGGCATCTAGTTTTTTTTCAATCTTTGAAAAGTTTGGCTTGTTTGATATTGAAAGATACAAATCAATTTTAGAATCTACCTGTTTTTCTTTTAGGCTGTTTACTACTTGACTTGGAAAGAGTCCTGAATCTTTCTGGCCATCCTGAGGTGGGTCTCCCATTAAGATTAGTACTCCGGAAAAACCTTCCTCAATTACTTTGTGTACAAAGGATTCAACCTCTTCTTGAGTCTTGTCTCTTACACGTAGGCTAACTGTAATTGGCAAATCAGGTATCTCTTTTCGAATTATTTTTCCTACTGTTATGGGAGAAACTCGTTTGTATCCCAGCACATTTTCGGTGAGATGGATAGCATCACATTTTGTTGAAATTAATTTTATTTTATCGATAAATTTTGATATTGACTCGTCAGTGTCTACTCCAGGTAGGATTTTTGGCGGATTGGCCTCATACCTAATTGTCATATGGTGATATCTCTAAACCTTGGTTAAAACCTTTGAACAATAAAACCAATATGGAATAGTAGGAAATCAAACAATGATGGTTCTTGATAATTTAAAATCTCTACTATCCACTGAAATTAATCCTGTTTTAGACCTTCAAGGAAAATACAAACCTGCATCCATTCTTGTAGTGATTTACGGAAAATCTCCAACAGTAGTAATGACTGAAAAACCAAAACACATGAAATTTCATGCAGGAGAAATTTCTTTTCCTGGTGGAAAGCTAGATTCTGCAGACTCTGATCTTCTGGAGACTGCCTTGAGAGAAACACGAGAAGAGATTGGTCTTACCATAAATCGAGACCAAGTTATTGGACAATTAAGTTCTGTAATTACTCTAAACTCTGGATTTTCAATTCTCCCATTTGTTTCAGTTGTCGATGAAATTCCCCCGCTGTCTGCAAATGCAGAGGTGGAAAACATATTTCACATCCCATTAGAATCGTTTTTGAAAACTATGGAACGTGATCCTGATCCCTCTCATAACTTAATTCAAGAAATGTACACCTTTGACTTTGAAGGAAAAATTGTTTGGGGTGCATCAGCAAGAGTGCTAAAACAAATAGCAGATTGCCTAAAACCCTGAGATTCATTTAAAAAGAGCTCTTCGCGGTTCAAAATCTATGGCTGCACGCAAGTCATCTCCAAGGAAAATTCGTCTGCTAAAAAAGACAAAGCAGACTTCACCAGTACCAGCTTGGGTAATTCTCAAAACCAAGCGAACTGTGAGAACCAACCCAAAACGTAGAGCTTGGAGATCAACGGATGTGGAGGTAGGATAGTTGTCTCAGGAAGTAGAGAGAGTATATACAATCAACTTAGGCAAAGCCTTGCTTTCAGTAGATACTCATCGTGCAACAAGAGCAATCAACATGATCAAAGAATATGGTCGTAAACACATGAAAGTTGAAGATATTAAAATTGAAGAAGATTTAGCACAGCAAATTTGGGCAAGAGGTGCAAGAAGTCCTCCAAGAAAAATCAGAGTCCGAATGAGCAAAACCGATGAAGGTTATGTTTTAGTTTCAAGATTCGATGAAGATGTAGAAGAAGTTACTCCTTCTAAAGAAACAAAGAAGATTGAAGAAAAAGTTGTTCCTGAAGTAGAAGAACCAGCTAAAGAAGAACCAGCTAAAGAAGAACCAGCTAAAGAAGAACCA
>JBMSGE010000077.1:0-6422 GCA_049414205.1 Nitrosopumilaceae archaeon | reverse complement strand
GACGTTCAAGTGAACTAACCACAATTTTCCTTTTTTCTTATTTTATCTGATTTTTACGTATAGTTCGATTATATGCCACACCAAATCGGTGTGTTTCATCACGAGCATGTTGTAGAATTTTTAAAGATGATTTGTCTTTAGGAATGCAAACAGGTTCTTTTTGATTTGGGATAAACACTTCTTCATTTTCTTTTGCTAATGAAACACAAGGGTGTTTCAAACCAAGTGATTGAAGTGATTGAATTGCTGCATTTAATTGCCCTTTACCGCCATCAATTAAAATCAAATCAGGGAGAGGTAAATTTTCTTCAAGTAATCTGAAATACCTCCTTTTGATCACCTCTCCAATCATTGCAAAGTCATCTCTCCCACTAACGGTTTTAATTTTGAATTTTCTATAACCAGATTTGTTTGGTTTTCCATCAACAAATCTAGACATGGAACCTACAGCAAAGTCTTCACCATGATTTGAAATATCAAAACATTCTATTACATTAGGAACAGTTGGCAAGCTCAAAAGTTGTTGTAGTTCAAGTAATCCAGGATTACCTCCCTTTGTGTGGATTAGTAAAATATTTTTTAAAATCAAATCTATAATCTCTTTTCTTTTTCCTCTCTTAGGGCACTGAATACGAACAGAATAACCTGCTTGTTCAGAGAGAAGCGACTCCAAAAGGTCTTGGTTATCAGGTAACTCACTTACGAAAATGAATTTTGGAATTTTGTGAGTAGAATAGTATTGAAATAAGAAATTCGAAAATGAATTATCCCCCACCAGATCAAAAAAGAATTTGTCGCTATCTCTGATAACTCCATTAATCATTCTAAAATTCATCACAGTAGCTGCTTGGTTTTGCTCACCAATGCCAAAGTACTCTTCATCAGAATTTTCAACATATTCCATCTTTTGTTTTGTTTGAAGGCTTCCTAGGCGAATCAAGGTGTCACGAATCTCTTTTGCACGCTCAAATTGCTGTAAATCTGCAGCTTGTTTCATCTCTTCTTTTAGTTTTTGAGTAAACACTTTTGTTTGGTTTTTTCCTTTCAGAACTTCTTCTAGTGCAGATACATGTTTGGGATATCTTTCTTGTGCATCTTTAAACTCACAAGGACCCTCACAATTCCCTAAATGATATTCAAGGCACACCTTTTTTGGTAATGTTTTACAGATTCTAATTTGAAATGCTTTCCTCAAAGTTCCGATTGTTAATAGTTTTGAGCTGCCTTGGGTGAAAGGTCCAAAAATTTTTCCTTTTCCCAAAAATTTTCCATCTCTAGTACGTCTTGCAACAAGTAATCTAGGGTATTTTTCATCAGAAATTCTAAGATAAGTATACCGCTGTTGATCTTTTAGTTCAATATTAAATCTTGGCCGGTATTTTTTAATCATGTTAGACTCTAAAAGAAATGCTTCACTTTCATTATCTGTTAAAACAAATTCTATGTCAGAAATGTTTTCGACCAGTTTTTGTGTTTTGTAATTTTGGTTCTTCAAAAAATATGATTTTACTCTGTTTTTTAGATTTTTAGCTTTTCCAATGTAAATTATCTTTTCATCTGAATCTTTCATCAAATAGATTCCAGGATTCGACGGGATATGGATTTTAGAAATATCAAAAGTCATTTTTTAATAATTTTCTTAAGGTATTTCCCAGTATAGCTTCCAGGTGCCTTGGCTAATTCTTTAGGAGTGCCCGAGGCAACTATTCTTCCCCCTTCATCTCCACCTTCAGGTCCAAGATCAATTATCCAATCAGAATTTTTTATCACATCCATATTGTGCTCAATTACTACAACAGTGTTACCCAGATTTACAAGTCGATTCAATACATCGAGTAATTTTTGCACGTCAGCAAAATGCAAACCAGTTGTAGGCTCATCAAGAATATAGAAGGTTTTTCCAGTTCCACGTTTTGATAGTTCTGATGCAAGTTTTACTCTCTGTGCCTCTCCACCAGAAAGAGTGGTAGAGGATTGACCTAGTTTTATGTATCCAAGCCCAACATCATAGATTGTTTGTAATTTTCGTTTTATTGAAGGAATATTTTCAAAAAAGTTCAAAGCCTCATATACGGTCATTCCAAGTATGTCAGAAATATTCTTGCCCTTGTATAACACAGAAAGTGTCTCAGAATTGTATCTTTTTCCTTTGCATTCATCACATTTTACATATACATCTGAAAGAAATTGCATTTCGATTTGCTTGACACCATCGCCATCACATGCAAAACATCTGCCATCAGCTACATTAAATGAAAATTGGCCAGGAGCATATCCTCTCTCTTTTGAAAGTTCTGTGTTTGCATAAAGTTCTCTTATTGGAGTAAATGCACCAATATACGTAGCAGGGTTAGAACGGGGGGTCCTACCAATGGGAGACTGATCTATTGCAATTACTTTATCAATATTCTCAAGACCAGTCACCTCTTTGTGGTTTCCTGGTTTAACATTGGATTTTGTAAAATGGTTTTCCAAAGACTTTAACAGAATGTCATTAATTAAAGTGGATTTCCCAGAACCAGAAACTCCAGTTATCGATGTAAGTAATCCCAAGGGGAATTCCACATCAATATTTTTTAGATTGTTTTCTGAGGCACCTTTTACCAATAATGAACCTGATTGATTTCTTACTTTATCTTCCAGAGTGATAAGAGAGTTATCTTTTAGATAATCGCCGGTGACAGATTTGTGTCCGTTAAGAATTTTATCAATAGTTCCTTCAAAGACAACGCTTCCACCGTGAATTCCAGCTCCTGGACCTAAATCTACAATCCAGTCTGAATTTCGTATTACTTCTTCGTCATGCTCTACAACAATGACCGTATTTCCAAGATTTCGTAGTTTATTTAGCGTTTTTATGAGTCGGGCATTATCTCTCTGATGCAATCCTATTGTTGGCTCATCTAAGACATAAAGCACCCCTGTAAGATTAGAGCCAATTTGAGTGGCCAATCGAATTCTTTGTGATTCACCACCAGAAAGAGTTGAACTTAATCGATTTAGTGTAAGATAATTCAATCCAACATTCATTAAAAACTCCAATCTTTCTTTGATTTCTTTTAACACATCTCTTGCAATGTATTGTTCGTTTTCTGTTAGATCAAGTGTGGAGAAAAAATCATAACAGTGATCAATGGAAAGATCACAAACATCCATTATTCCTTTTCCGTTAATTTTTACTGCCAAAGATTCCGGTTTGAGTTTTTTTCCATTACAAATATTGCATGGGGTGTCCCGCATGAATTGTTTTAGCCACTCTCTTTTAGATTCAGAATCAGTTTCCATAAACACGCGTTGAAGATTTTGAAGCACCCCTTCAAATGCGTCAGTGTATTGCCACGAGGAATCTCCGGATTTCGAGCGATATTTAAAATCAATCAAATCCTCAGAGCCATTTAAAATTATTTTAAGATGTTTTGGTTTTATTTTTGAGATAGGAGTCATCAAATCAAAGCCAAACTTTTTTCCAACTGCTCTTAATGCTTGTCGTCTAAAAGATGAAAACCTACCACTCCACGGAACTATTGCACCATCCAAAATAGATTTACTTTTGTCAGGAATTACTAAATCAGCATCGAATTCCATTTTTACTCCAAGACCGTTACAAGCCTTGCACATTCCAAACGGAGAGTTAAATGAAAAGGTTCTAGGCTCCAATTCACCTATTGTTAATCCACAATACGGACATGCATTATTTTGAGAGAATATCTTTTCTTCTTTTTCTGATGAAATCATCACATCACCTTTTGATGCTTTAATGGAAGTTTGAATTGCCTCAAAAAGTCTAGATCTTTCGGATTTTTCAGTCTGGATTCGATCCACAACAATCTCAATATTGTGCCATTTCTGCCTGTCAAGAGGAGGAATTTCCTCATCCAGGCTCAAAATTTCACCATTTAGACGTATTCTAGAGTATCCGTCTTTTTTTATCTGCTCAAATAATTTTTCATAGGTCCCTTTTTTTCGTTGAATGATTGGCGACAGCACGAGGATTTTTTTTCCATTAAAATCTTTTAGAACAGAATCACAGATTGTCTCAATAGATTGACTGGAAATTTTTCGTCCACAATTTGTACAATAAGGAATTCCAATTCTTGCAAAAAGTAATCTCATGTAGTCATAAATTTCAGTAGTGGTGCCAACAGTAGAACGCGGGTTTTTACTTGTAGTTTTTTGTTGTATAGAAATTGCAGGTGATAAACCATCAATAGAATCAACATCAGGTTTGTCCATCATTTCTAAAAATTGTCTTGCATATGCTGAAAGAGACTCCACATATCGTCTCTGACCTTCTGCATATATTGTGTCAAATGCCAAAGTAGATTTTCCAGAGCCAGACAGGCCGCTGATTACAACTAGGTTATTTTTCGGAATATCAATATCAATATTTTTTAGATTATGATGTCTAGCACCACGAATCTTTAATTTATTTTCTGTCATCTTTGAATTTAATCTCCCGTTCTAGTCTTTTTATTCTATCTCTGCATTCAATTGCTCTCTCAAAATCTAAATCTTCAGAATACTTTTTCATTTGTGCTTCAAGATCAATGATGTCAGTTGCCAAGTCATGTGTAGATTTTAGTTTTGATTCATCCAAAGTAGTCACTTGTTCTGGAACTGATTTGATAATTGTTTGTGGAGTGATATTGTGTTCTTTGTTGTACAGAATTTGTTTTTCACGACGTCTTTTGGTTTCATTTATTGCATTTTTCATGGAAGCAGTTACATTATCAGCATACATTATGACAGAACCATTTTCATTTCTTGCAGCACGGCCAAAGGTTTGAATCAAGCTAGTAAAATTTCTCAAAAACCCTTCCTTGTCAGCATCCAAAATTGCTACCAAGGAGACTTCAGGAATATCAAGGCCCTCTCGAAGTAAATTGATGCCTACAAGCACATCAAATTCTCCCAGTCTAAGCTGCCTGATTAATTCTGTCCTCTGAAGACCCTCAATTTCAGAGTGCATATACCTTACACGAACCTGTTTTTTTGAGAGATATTCTGCCAAATCTTCGGCCATACGTTTAGTCAAAGTAGTTACTAAAACACGCTGGTTGTTTGATGCTCTTTTGGCAATTTCTTCAATCAAGTCATCCATTTGGTTTTTTGTGGGTCTAATCTCTACATCAGGATCAAGCAAGCCTGTGGGTCTTACTAGTTGCTCAGCAATCTGAGACGATATTTTTTTTTCATATTCTCCAGGAGTTGCAGATACAAACAAAGTGTTTTTAATATAATCTTCAAACTCTTCAAATTTCAATGGTCTATTATCATAGGCACTTGGCAACCGGAATCCATATGTCACTAGTTCTTTTTTTCTTGAATGATCCCCCTTGTACATTCCATGAAGTTGAGGTAAAGTAACATGAGACTCATCTATAACTAGCAAAAAATTATCTCCAAAAAAATCTAACAAACAAAATGCCTTCTCACCGGATTTTCTTCCATCAAAATGTCTAGAGTAATTTTCTATACCAGAGCAATATCCCAACTCTTCAATCATTTCTAAATCATATTTTGTTCTCATCTCTAGCCTTTGTTTTTCTAGCTCATTGAGTTCAGGTAATCTTTTTTCTAGCTCATCTTTTATGGATTGTACTGCTCTTTCTCTAACATCTTTTGCAATAAGATAGTGTTTTGCAGGAAAAATTTTCATTTGTGCAACTTTACGTTTTTCTTTGAGTGACACGTGATCAAGTAAGGTAATTTTTTCTATTTCATCTCCAAACAAGGAAATCCGAACTATATCCTCAGAGTATGCTGGAACGATATCAATCGTATCTCCTTTTACTCTAAAATTTCCAGGTGCAATCTCAAGGTCGTTTCTTTCATATCTAGCATCTACAAATTTTCTAATGATTTCGTTTCGTTTGATTTCATCGCCAGAATTTATGGTAATTGCCAAGTTTTCCCAATCATCAGGATTTCCAAGTGAATAGATACACGAAACCGTAGAGACAATAATTGTAGGCTCCCCAGATAGAAGCATGGCAGTAGCCTCTAGCCTCAATTTTTCAATTTTTTCGTTTATCTGAGTATCTTTTTCAATATAGGTGTCAGTTTGAGCAATGTAGCTTTCAGGTTGATAATAGTCATAATAAGATACAAAATAACCCACATTGTTTTTTGGAAAGAATTGTTTTAGTTCCGAATAAAGTTGAGCTGCAAGGGTTTTGTTGTGTGATATAACCAAAGTGTTTTTTCCAGTTCTTGCAATAACATTTGCAACTGAGAAGGTTTTCCCACTCCCAGTTACTCCAATTAATGTCTGAACTGTTCCCTTTTTCACTCCATTTACCAAAGAATCAATTGCTTGTGGTTGATCTCCTGTTGGTGAGAATTCAGAGTGTAATTCAAATTCACGAAGTTGTTGCAACAATAGCGATAGTTTGAAACTGAACTTATAGCTAACTAATTTT
>JBMSGE010000076.1:0-6516 GCA_049414205.1 Nitrosopumilaceae archaeon | reverse complement strand
CTGTTGCACCAATAACCATAATGGACATTTTATTTTCAATCATCATCCAAAGATACGCTGCAGTTTCAAGATCAATTGTTCCAAAACTAATTAGATCCACTATTGTGTAAGGATCCTCTCGGAATTTTCTTATGGTAAAACTGGTTCCTTTTGGTGTGATTTCTTTCTGATACAATACGGAAATTCTGTGATTGCCTGCAAGGGCCAAATCAGAAATTGGATGTGCCGTACTTACATGCTTTCCTGCTTTGAATACAATTCTGGTGATAAATGAGTTTAATTTCTGATGAGATTCAAAAGAAACGTTTGATGAGACACTATCATAGACTCTATGCCACACATAAAGAGGCATGTTAGGCCCACTACAACTGATATCCTCTATGTTTGGGTCGTGCATTAAAGCGTCAATTTCCCCAAATCCCACAATATCTCGTTTTAGAAAATACTTGACTTTCTCCATACTAGCTACAGGATTTGATGTAAAGAAACCTTCGTGTTTTTTTATTACGCTATTCAAGTGTTCATCAAATTTTGCATCTTTTGTGTTTTCAATCGAATCCAGACTTTGTTCAACAAAATTGTAAAGATCTTTGTAAATTCGTTCTTCATCAAAATTTAATTTTATTTCATCTACAAAATATTGGAAATTTGAATTTTTTTCATCAAACAAAATTTTTGCATAACTGAATGGTGCATTTAGAGGATATTCTTTTACTACCTGAAATTGATTTGATATTTCATTTGTAGTTCTTTGATCTAAAAGATCTTTGTTTAGTATGTTTCCTAATTCAATTTGATTTTCATTAACTTGCTTCATCGTTTATTCTCCATAAATAAAAAGAAAGAAAAAGAGAGATACAAAAAAATCACTCTCCCTATGGGTTTTGGATGATTGTACTTAGGGGAGCGCCTGCTTCTCCTGCGAAGATGTTCAATGTTGTTGAAGCACCTGCATCAAGAGTGGTTAGTGTTCCATTTGCCATCTGGAAATAGATAATAGCCCTTTCTCCAGGAGCAAGACCAACTGGACCAGAACCTTGTACTAAACACAACGTTGGCTCAATACCAGCACCATCGAAATCAATTTCGATATCTGCACCGGTACATGTACTGCTTTTTACTGGAGAACTATTCATAATAGTTCCTGCACCTGCAGTTCCTTCGTGAACGTATTGTGATTGATAGTTTCCGGTAGTTACTCTTGTTTGATCACTGTCAAAATACCAGTTTGCAAAGGGCACAGTTGTACCTTTGATAGAAATGGTATCGACAGACAAAATCTGATCACCGTTATTTCTAACACCTGCTGCTCCCCACGCATCACCTGTTGCATCAGTAGCATTTACCCAGAGTTGAATTCCTTGTACTTCTACACTCTCTTGCTGGGCTACTGTCTGGAATATGCTTGTTCCATACAATACAACACCAGATCCGAGAACTACTGAAGCTACCAAGATAATAACAGTGGTAAGCACTGTACTGATACCTTTTCTCTTTGCGAAAACGTGGTTTTTCATTCTTACTAGAAAAGCATGGTATAGGGATATAGGATCGGATGTGTAACATTTTTGCACAGACAATAAGATTCACGCCTAGAACTGATTATTTTGATTGAGGCGTAAAATATCCCAGAAAATTCCTAGAAACCAGCATAATTATTAGCAATTTACCATAAATTCTAATAATTTACAGGAATTTACTTGATTTCATGCGATAAATTCTGACAAATTTGTTCACCAAATCTCGAATATCTGTGCCGTATGCTGAGTCTGTAAAATATTTCTGAATGTTTGAAGACAGACCTATTCCAATTACTTCTATTCCCATCCTTTCTACCTCTTTGATAGCAAGGAATAGTTTTTTGTCATGATTCCATAACCCTGTTGGAAAATCATCGGTAAAAATGAAAAGGTGTTTCAAATCAGCAGGGTTTTTCATTAACATTCTTCCTGTAAGCAAAAGTGCGTCAGGAGTAAATGATAATCCACCACTTTTCAGTCCACCAATTCTTGCACGAACATCTTGATTGTATTTTCCATTATGGTCTTTTAAAATCGAAAATTTTTGATCATAACTGTACAGACCCCACGAACCTGAGGGACCTGTTAATTCATCTGAAGCCTCTGCTAGACACAACATGAAATCCTTTACTTCTTCAAAACGAAGCTTTAGGCTAGCACTGTTATCGACAAGTATTGCCCATGTTTCCTCAATTCTTTGCTCTTCTGTTTTGTTAAAAACCTCTGCATATCTTTCTGAATTACTGGCTATAGCTTGAATTGCAAGCTCCATATCAATTTCCCCGTAGAAATTTGTTTGTGGATCTTCTGAATTGTTATAAACAGAACGAATTTGCTCTCTAATTTTTTTTATAATTTTTTTATTTTTCTCTTTGAGTTGAAAGTATTCATAAATGTCTTCATTTGGAAGGGTAATTTCATCAAATTGTAGTCCTAATACATCTTTTCGAAGTTTATGAAGTATGTTTTCTAATCTTTCTTTTTCTTCAAGATACAAGAAATTTAATTTCTTAATGGTATTTTGAAATTTTCCAGATGGAAAAAATTCGATTTTATTTTTTTGCAGCAATAATGATTGCGAAGAACCGTGTTGTTCGTAATAAGATGGAACTTGATTATGTAGAATTTTTGAATTGCTATACAATCGGGTGGCCCAGTCCAGAACATTTTTCTGATGAATTCTATCAAACATCTGCAATGTTTCCTGACTCATTTCTTCTTTAACAGAATCTAGCATTTTTGAGCCTATTTTTAGAGCAAATTGTGATTCATTCTTTGGATTATCGTGAAATTTCAGGTATTTCCTAGTAATTTGAGAAATGTTATCCCATACATCGGGGTTGTTGGTGCGCAAATAACGTTCTACTGCATTGTCTTCGATAAAATCAATAACTCGCCAAAAAGTCCTCGGTGTTTTATTTTTGGTCCAATTTTTGTACACAGAATAATCTGTAACGGCAACATGAGCGGCCAAATGATAAACGGTAGTTAAAAAGAATCCCCAAGCAGTAATCATCTCGTCTTGTGAATCCCCAAAACAATATCCAGAATATGTTATTCCGTAAGATGTTTTTTTTGGAATAGGAATTTTTACTTCAATTTTTGGTTCAAATTCAATTGAAGGAAAGGAAAATTTTTCAGATAGTATCAATCGAACATCTTTGAAATCCCTTTGGGCAGTATCGTAAAAAATTTTATAAACTATATCAAGAAATGTCTGTTGCAATTTTAATCATCATGATTTATTTTCTTCATCAGGATTATTTTCTTTTATTTCGTTTTCTTCTACCTTAGATTCTGCAATATCTGATGGTGAATTAGTTTCAGTAGTTTCTGCAGATTCCATGGTTTCTTCTTTAGGTGATGGTATATTGTCATTTACTTTTTCATTTGGGTTTTCTGATTCCATTATCTGGGATTGTGATATTGTGTGAGAAGGTGCTGGAATTTTCATGTTTTTTGTAATGATGTACATTAAAGGAAACAGTTCTTGATAAATTAAAGAGACTACTTCAGGAGTTTTTTCGTTTTCTTGTTTTAGAAAGTCTTCAATTTCTTCCTGATCTCCGCTCAAAACGGTATTTCCGCTTATGTTAATCACAGAATTCTTGGGATTTGATGTCAAATCTAATGAATATTTTAAAATGGTTTTTCCTTCATTGCTTGATTCTTCTTCCAGGTCTACGTTAATATCATATTTTTTAAAATTTATTTGCTCATCAGATGTCTTATTGAACATTAAATTGGATACTTCCACCTCATGATTCATGAATAATATCAAAATTATTGATAATTAACAGGCTGTCTGTAGCATAACAATACATCTCTTTGGTTTAACCTCCTTGAAAATATCTAATTTTATGATTTCAGGTTCATCTGAAGGTAAAATCAAAAAGCTTCAGACATCAAAAATTGATAATGATAATTTTAGTTTAAAAATTAATTTTTCAAAGGCCAAAAAAACAGATTCAACAAAATTGAATCAGTATGATATTCGAAAATATATCAATCCTGACAATTTTAATTTTCCAGCAGAAATGCAGGAATTAATTCCAAAAGATACTCCGCCATATTATGATAAAGGGGAAAACTATGTTGAAAGAATTGTAAGAGCTCTTGGTTATTTCAAACAATGCGCATGTATTGGACCCAGTGGGACTGGTAAAACTCACATCATATACCTAGTAGCAGAATTGACTCAACTTCCATTATGGGAAATTAACTGTGGTTTGCAAACATCTGCTTACGATTTGTTTGGAAGATACATCGGATTAGGCAAAGAAAACTGGATTGATGGAATAATTACTTCATGGTGTAGACATGGTGGAATATTGTATCTCGATGAGGCAAACATGATGAAGCAAGACGTTGCAACAAAACTAAATCCTATTCTTGATGCAAGAGGTCACATGGTTTTAAACGAAAAAGACAACGAGTTGATCAACCGACATAAAGATGCATACATGATAATTAGCATGAACCCTTTTTCTGCAGAATTTACCGGTACAAAACCACTTAACGCCGCTTTTAGAAGAAGAATGAGTGTTTGGTTGAATTTTGATTATATGAGTGTGGACAATTACGTTGATGATAAGGAAGTAAATCTACTTGTAGAAAGATCCGGCATTCCACGTGATACATCATCAAATATAGTAAGAGTTGCAGCCAAATTACGACAAGCATACAAATCTGGTGATTTGCCATATGGTCCATCAGTTGGCGATTTGGCAAACTGGGCACGAATTATTGCAGATGGTGCATCCCCAGTAGATGCTGGAAATGAGACCCTGGTTGCCATGACTAGTGACGATTATGAGATTCAAGAAGAGGTTAGAAAAATAATCAAATCAGTAGATTGGGGAACAATTCAGACTAGTGACGATCCAAAAATATTGATAATTGCAGCAATTGAAAAATCCCTTTTGGAGATTGGAAAGCCCGATTTGAACAAGGTCAAGCAAAGATTGATGGAAGATTACAATAGAACTCTATCTGACTGTTACGAAGAACCAGAATTCCTAAACAGAATACTCAAAGATATCTACGGAAAAGCCCATGTGACCATAGTGGATTCAATTAAGAAGAATCTTGAGAGCATGTCCAATACAAAGGAAGTAAAAGAATTCCTTGAAGTAATTGCGAGGTAGAATCTTGCAATTATTTTATCAGAGATTCAATGTGCAAGAATACCTTCTTTTTACATTACTGGGAATCACTGCACTGGTTTTAGTTGCAAATTTTATTGGTCCTGATACTGCAGAGAACACAACAAACTGGTTGGCTGTAATTCTTTCAAGCATTGTTATGTTTTTTTCTACATTCATGGTGTCCAAATATGGATTAAAGGGGAATCATGGAAAGGCATGGATTTTGTTTATGCTGTTTTCTGCTTATTGGTTTTGTGCAGAAACCGTTGATGTATTGTATGAGGTAGCATTAGGGTCGGAGCCTTGGGAGTATGCAGATGACTTTTTCTACATTACAGGATATCAATTGTTTTTTGCATCCCTTGTATTTTATTTAAAGCCGTTTTCTCAACAAATTTCAAAAAAACTGGTAGTAGGAATTTCTGTTGTATCTGTATCTCTTTTAATTCCGTCACTGTTCATGATTGCAGAATCTGATTCTATGAATGGCAATATGCTAGTGTTAGTATCCTATCCGATTTTGGATTCAATTATCTTAATTCCTGCCTTGATTGGCGTAATTTTATTCCTAAAAGGAGGCGTAAACTTTATGGTCTCTCTTCTTTGTTTAGGCATAATTACTCAGATTGTAGGCGATAATAGCGTCTTATTCCTCTCGCTTCAGAATCTATACTACCCAGGTCACCTAGCTGAGGTGTTGTTCTTGTGGACATATGCAATGTTTGCCTATGGATTATCAAACCAAATAGGCCTGTTTAGTGAAAAATCAAATAATGATTTGTGTCCTGCCTGTGGAAAAACATGCTCTGGGCATATCTAGGCACAGTAATTTGCGCGTTGTAAGTTTTTGAAAATACACCTTGATTGATAATATTGAATTTTTTGTTTTTTTATTATGACTATGCGTAGAAAAAGAAGAGCGTTAGCTACTGTTGTGTCAACTGGAATTTTACTTTCGGCAGTTGCGATAATGGGAAGTATGCTAACAGCTTGGTCTAACAGTATTTTTGCAACAGAACAACATCAGCTAAACACGGTATATGCAGAAGGAGTAAACAAATTAAATGAATTTTTAGTTATTGAACATGTTTGGTTTGGAGATAGTCCAAGCAAATTTGTCAATGTTACAATGAGTAATGTGGGTAATGTTGGATTGAATGTAACAAAAATCACTCTAAATAATTCCATTGATAAAACAAGCTTGCTTGTTACAGATGGAGGGATTGTAAGAGGAGATGATTTTTCAGCAGAGATAGGATACAATTGGACAACAACTGAACCTATTGAAATTACCGTAATTACAGAAAAGGGTACTATCTATCAAACATTTGCAATGGGGCCATGAAACA
>JBMSGE010000075.1:0-6531 GCA_049414205.1 Nitrosopumilaceae archaeon | reverse complement strand
TGCTCTTGGAATAAGGCAGATCAAGCTTTTTCAAAAAAATTCATTGGGATTAAAAGAAAATTACCTCCCTTACTTGCGGGAAACCCTGTAAATTATTCTAAATTAAACAAACTTACTACTGCTGAAGCAATGGCTGCATCATTATTTATTTTAGGATTCAAACAAGATGCTCTTAATTTACTTGACAAATTCAAGTGGGGACATACATTTTATGAATTAAATCAGAATTTATTTGAGGAGTACTCAAAAATTGAATCCGAAGAGGACGTGAATAAAATCCTCGAAAATTATGGGCTTGCAATTTAGATTATTTTCTTCTTTTCAAAAATACAAGAATGATCAAAATAGCCGCAATAACTGGGATTACTATCCATAAAACTATCTGTTCTTCCTGGATGAACTGCATTTTGGATTGAGTAATTTCTGGTAAACTGTCTTGATTGTCTGTCACTAAGAAACTAGTGGAATAAAAATCAGGTTTTAATACAGACTCTGATATGGCAAATACTTTAAGATCATTTCCTCCAATGCCTAAATTTTTAGTAATTTCTTGAGAAATTGTTATTGTTGTAGAATCTCCTTTGACGTTAATTGTGTCGGATGAAACAAGTTCTCCCTTGTTATTGTTGAGAAAATACAATATAGAATCCGTCTGAACTGTATTAATTTGGATGCTCAATTCGGTATTTTTTTGAATTAAGTTTGGTATTGTAACTTTGATTATTTTTGGAAATTCTGTTTTTTCAAACTCTGACCAAGATCCTGCTCGGTAAGGGTATGATTCATCTTCAAATGCTAAAACTGTAATCGTCCTTGATTCTGGAGAGTATGAATCCAAATAAAATGGTCCATTGCTTATTACTGCATGATTGTTCTTTTCAATCCATTTGGATGATGCTGTGTACCGGTCATCAAAATAACCAAGCTCTGACTCCATTTGTTTTAGTGCTGGTGGGATGTATTGTGAAGTCTTGAATTCGTCTAAATAGCCTTGAATAACTTTGGCATCGTTTGGGATTATCAGTGAAACCCAACTAACATTTTTACTTGCAGCGCCTGATCTTGATATTGAAACCTTGCCATCAATAACTGCATGCTCTATTGCTGTAAATATTTCCCAAGGCATCGTATTCCACAAAGATGCCCAATCGGCAATCTCTCCTTCATCAAAATGCCAAAAATCAACGTATACTTCAATTGTGTTCTCGTCGATTGGTTTTACTCCAATTAATGTCTGAACAGATTGTGCAGCACGTGGGGTAAATTCCGTATCTATGGTTTTATCATTTTCATCTGTCTGCGTTCCCCATTCAATGGTAAAGTACAAAGAGTGCAAAACATCATTCATATCCATTTTTTGACCATTATGCCAATTACTGAATTCTAGATCAAATGTCACTTTGCTTATTGCTTGTGCATCTTTTTCTACTTTTTTCCATTCTTGTGAGACTGGATCCCACATTATTGCATCATCTGGAATTTCTAAAACTCCATCCGGACCGGCAGTTTCAACTTGCCAATTCCCACGAATTGGTAAAATTTCTCCAGTAAAAGGATGGGGGAATGCTATTGGGTCCGATAATATTCCCCAAATTTGCCTACTATAGGAATCACTAAATCCCATAACTGGATTCCATGCTCCTTGATAGATTTGTTTTACACCAATTACTAATTCCTCTTTATCTCCTTGTGCATTAATCGGAGTAAATCTACTGGGAACTCCTGCACCAAAGTCATTTACAATTCCTCGTACATTTTCATTTACCACATATTGATCAACTTTACTTGCCAAAAAAATCCTAACTGATTCATTTACTCCTTCTACAGTTGCTTGTTGAATTAACTTACCTCTTTCTTCTGACGATGAAAAGTTACCTGTGTATATTTTTTGAGATATAGAATCTATGTAATCATTCTGATAATTCCAGTAGGATGGGTCATTAAATCCTGGCATGTTTGAAAACCATGGTGAATACATTTGACCAAGACCAACTGAATCATATTTTACAAAAGCTGACTTGTTCCATCCTTCAGTATACAAATTCCATTTTAAATCTGCAGGATTGGATCCATAAACAATCACAAAAGCCTTGTTTAAATCCCCGAAATCTTTCTTCACTGTAAACCCGATTCTTTCTAATTCAGATGATAGAATTTCTCCAATTGATTTTCTTACCGGGTCATCACTTCTAATAAAAAAAGTAATTTCGATTGGTGCGCCATCTATTTGCCACTTGTTGTCTATCTTAGTTGCCCCTTTATCTTTGAGATTTTTTGTAATTATCTCTTCGGCAAGTGTGGGGTTGTATCTGAAATTAAACGACTCTAATTGCTCAATTATGGTTAGATATGCTGGATCAAAGGGACCGTAATTGGATATCATAGGGGCCCCGTAGCCTGCCATGAGTTCATTGACAATCAGTTTTCTATCTACTAGATAATTTAGGGCAAATCTGTTTTCGGTAATCGAAAATGGATTAAATTTTTCAGTCTCTGCAGGATTAATGAGAATACTATATGATCCGCTAGATGAATCATAAACATTCAACCCTTCTCTAGCTTTTGTATTTTCAAGTCTGTCTGCTGAAATTCTATAATAATACAAATCAAGATTTCCATTTCTTACCTCTTCTAAGGCCGTGTTTTCATCAAGATACTGAATAAATCTGACCGAATCAAAAAAAGAATTTTTTTCTGCAAACACTTGAGTTGAACCAAAACTTGTAATTACAATAGCTAGTATTCCCACTAGCAATAATTTCATGTTCATATTTTGAGATGGTGTTAATAAAACTTATTTCATCATAACCATTCATTATTAGCTACTAAGACCTATATCCTCTCATTAACAAATGAAAACTCGGATGAATTTTGGAAAAAATATGTTGGTCGGATTACCTGGTTTAATTCCAGGTGGGATTTCTATTGGAGATTTTTCGGCAATTACACACACTAGTGATACTGAATCTAAAAAAACTCTTGACCTTTTCCTAAAGAATGGCATTGGCTCAAAGGAAAATGATCAATATTATTTTGAAGAAAGTGATAAACTCAAGGCGGCGATACTGCTACTTGAGCAAGGATTTCCGATTGATGAGATTGCAATTGCTCTTAATTGGAAAGACTTTGAAGGTTTGACTGGAGAAATTTTAGAGTCAAAAAATTTTGCTGTAATAAAAAATCTAATTCTTACCAAACCTCGTATGGAAATTGATGTTATTGGAATTCGTTTGGGAATAGCAATGCTAATTGATTGCAAACATTGGAAAAGATACAGTGCGTCCTCTTTGAATACGGCAGTAAAAAAACAAGTAGAAAGGACTAAACACTATATTTCTAAAACTCCTGGGGCAATTGCAGTACCTGTAATTGTTACGCTATATCAAGACAAAATTGATTTTATTGACCGTGTTCCTATAGTTCCAATTTTCCAATTCTCTTCATTTGTAGATGAATTTTATGGGAATCTAGAAGAAATGAAGACTATAGAAACAGACTAGTCAAAAACAAAGCAACACATCCTATCATGAATCCCTTTGTAATCTTAAGAGAATTATCTAAGGCTTTGGAATAATCTTCATAAATTCCTTCACCCATTATTTTTACTTCTGTTTGGTTTTCAAGAATTTCGTATTTTCCCTCTCCGATATTGGTCTCAGACCTTTTAGCAATTTCCAACAACCAATTAGAGAGCTTATCTGCACCGGTAATCAGCCCTAAATGATAATACCCATTTTTGTTTCGCGCTTTTACTCTGGCAAAATGAGTGTCAGAGGTGCATATTTCTAAAAGTTCATAATTCTTGTCTGCAAAATTTTGAACAATTTTTTCTCTTACTCCATTTTCCATATTATTTGCATCGGCCCAACCTAGAAAGTATTTTTTTCCGTTGATCTTAAGGCACATGATTCCTAGACCGCCCATGCCCAAGTCTTCTGTCCATACATCCATATCATCAGAATTTGCATAACCGAATTCAATTGGATAACTTTCTTTTCTAATTAGTGTGTCTAGACAAGATTTTGCAGCCTTTGACATGTTTTCTGCATCTTCTTTTGAAATTTCTTTTCCCATGGCATTATGTGTGTCAACAATTAATGGCTTTGAATAATTTCTATTCTTTGCATATTGTTCGATGTCTTTTTTCATATAGCTTGGAATGTCTTCCATACCGTGAGGGGATAGAGACAAAAATAACAAAGGGTTTTTTCCAAACAATAATCCAATTACCCTTGCTTTATTGATCTGAACTGTAACTGGCTCTGTACATGTAAGTCCCTCTTCTTTTGTAACACAATTATCTAGATTTTTTAGATAATTTTCCACCTCGTTTCGGGATGGGAGATTAAGGGAATGATCTGAAATACTGTGCATTACCATGGCCGATGAATCAAGATTTTTGTAAATTAGGTAAGGGATGTTACTTCCTCCTACTGGATGATAGGGTCCAGGGTGAATCTCAGGTAAAACCATTCTGAAATCTGTGTTTTGTTTTGGGGAATGCAGTCGGATTTGTGTGGTTGCCACCTTTGTTTTACTTGAACGCTGTTCCATTATTTCTTCAGCTTCGGAAAAATCATTTTTTTGAGATGCCAAATATGCTTGGATTGTTTTGTGTGTGCTTTCCATTTCTGGTCTTCCTGCTCTATCAGTTAGTATGGACCAAATACTAGCAATAATTAAAAATGAAAATCCGTATCCTAACGTCATAGGATCTGTTAACATTGGAATCCACTTCTCCTGTGGGATAAGTACTAGGAACATTGCAAGTGGTTGTACAAAACAGATTGCCCAACCCTTTTTGATATTTGCTCCTAAAGTTGTAGTAAAAATACCAATTCTAAAACTTGCAAAAAGAAACATTCCAAAAGTTATGAAAAACAATGACATATCTTTGGCTAAAACAACACTTGCAGCTACTCCCATCACTAATGTTAGTAGCCAGATTAAATTACCAAATAATGATGCATGAAGTGATTTAGAGTATTCTTTTTTTCTTGTTAGTCTAGAATCAATTAATTGTGTTGCTCCCAACGTTGCAACTACTGCTGGGATTCTAAACCAAAATTCATCTGAATCCAAATACAAAATATAGGTAATGGCAGTAATCGCTGCTCCAACAAGAAGGGATACTACAAGAGAGAAATAATGTGATGACGGATTGATTAGTGTAAGGGAAAATCTATTGTGAATATTTGAAACGCCGTCTTCTGATTTTTCCATTATGTGATCACGGAGCTAGGAATAATTCTATTGCCCATGAAACGACGATTAGACTAATTGGAATGCTAACCACAATTTTTGGGTCAATTTTAAATCCTTTAGTTTCGTCCTCAAAGAATCTCATCAAACCTCCGCTTGATGCTGGAAGTGGTGCGGATTTTTTACTACTACTGCTCATGGTTAATTCTCAAGACCCTGATTTTGACATAAAAACTTTATTGTTATTTTTTGATCTTATCTATGGCATCGATGAGTGAATTGATCGATTTTAGTATGACTTGCTGCTTTTGATGGTCTGATTCGTGCTCTAACTCCTTTGATAAAACCTCTAATTTCTTCTCCAGTGTTTCTAAAAGACTAGATTTTTGCTGAGAGTTATTTTGTTGTGGCACATTCCGTTTTTCTGGCTCTCTTCCACAAGTAACGCATAGGGCTTGACCTTCTTTCATTACTCTTACACCTGCGCAGTATGGACATGGCTCTCCTAACAAAGTGGCTCCTTGTAACAACATCTCTACTGCTCTTTTTGTAAGATCTTTGGACATGGTTTTCATTAAACCATCTGTTTAAAAAATCTCATTATTGACACGTGAGAAATTTTCTAAGAAGGCTTAATAGTGCGTTAAAGGAAGATGTTTCGAACGAATGGCAGTAATTTGTAATATCTGTGGCCTTCCTGAAGATCTGTGTGCTTGTGGCGAATTAGCAAAAGACAGTACCAAAATCATTATTCGATTAGAAACTAGAAGATTTAAGAAAAAAGGCACGATGATTGAAGGACTTGATTCAAAATTAAACAACCTAGAAAATGTTGCCAAGGATTTAAAAAACAAATACGCTTGCGGTGGAACTGCCAAAGAAGGTTACATCTTTTTACAAGGAGATCACCGTGATACAATAAAGGAAACTTTGGTAGGCCTTGGTTTTCCCGAGGCTAGCATAGAACTCCATTAGAAAATTGGAAAACTCCAATAAAATTCTCCAAGCAATTGGAATTCCTCATTCAGCGTTACTTTCAGTAATTTTTGGAATGATGATTTTGTCGTTTCCTTTGGGTGCTTTTGTAATGTTTCATACCGAACTAGGAGATGACATTAATTTCGAATACCCTTTAAATGAATTTGAAATATTCCTAGCAGGAATTGGAATATCCATCCCACTAGATGTGGAAATTGGAGATGCTTTTATTGTTCTTTGGTTGGTTTATGTGATTTTGTTTACAATGGCATTACTTGGACCAAAAGATGGATTTCTTAAAACAATGTCTTCTCTTTTATCTCATGGTAAACTAAAAACAAAATCAAACTA
>JBMSGE010000074.1:0-6593 GCA_049414205.1 Nitrosopumilaceae archaeon | reverse complement strand
TTCAGTCAATATCTCACTTTTTTTAATTCTGCCTTTATGTTATTTGCAAGGGTTAAACCAATTTTATCAACCTCCGCTAATTTGTTTACTGGAATCTTTGTCAAGTCGTCAATAGTCCTAATTCGATTTTTGAATAGAATTCTTGCCCTCACTCTACCAATTCCTTTTACCTTTACCAGATCTAGCAGTTCTTCTCTTATCCCATAGACAATTCTTCGTCTAAGATTTTCCAGTTCTTCAAGTAAATCTGCTCGGTCAACATGCTTGGCAATTTCTCTCAGACAGTAACTTAGCCAATTTGCAGTCTCAACCATTCTATGCATGTCTCCTGACTCTATTCCCAGGCTATCAGAAAGAGATGCCTCTGAGGACTCTGTTATCCATGACTGTAAGGCTAGAAGGCTTCTTGTGCAGTCATACTCAGAAATTGGCTCTAACAATTCTGAAGTATGATTTTCAATCATTAAACTAGCAGTCTCAAAGTCTTTGTTTCTAAGTCCAAATTTGGGGAAAAATTCCTCAGAGTTTGTAATAACATGCAAAAATCCAAAAGTGTGTTTTTTCTTTTTTGAAACATTTTCTATAGAATCTCTGAAATGAGTTGCAGTTAGTGGATCAATATACAACATTGATGTTTTTTTTCCAAATTCAGTGGCGGCATATCTTTCTCCCTTTTTTACAATCAGGTATTCACTTAATAGAAAACGCAAAGCAATGTCAATTCCAAACTTTATTGTCGGTTTTCGGGATTGCATTCCTCCTAATGTTTGTAAAAAAAATTCAAGAATTTCTTCTTTTTTAATTCCTGGATTTGTTACAATTACACTTAGGATATGTGTTCTCAGAGATTTATCATCAGTAATTTTCGATTCAATTGGTTCAGGTTCTCCATTAATGTAATGCTCTATAATTTCTTCCCCGTTTCCATTTCCAACTACAATTGCTTCACCATACTTGTCAAATTGAGGTCGACCTGCTCTTCCACAAAGTTGTTTATACTCTAAAACACTAATTGGCCTATTTGCGCCAACTTTTGCATTGTATCTGTTAATATTTGAGATTACTACCCGTCTTGCTGGAAGGTTAACACCAGCCGCCAAAGTTGGAGTAGATGATAGTAGTTTTATTGTTCCTTTACGAAATTCATTTTCAATTATTTGTCTGCATGTTTGATTTAATCCTGCATGATGAAATGCAACTCCTTTCTTTACTAGCATTGCAAGTGTTTTTACAAGATCAGTTTGTTCGTTTGATGTTAGAATCTTTTTGGAGATTTTTTCTAGTTCTGTAATCTCTTTTTTTTCTAAAAGTGGTTCAATTCCATCCATTGCCTTAGTTGCTAGCGATTTTGATCGAGTTCTAGTTTCTGCAAAGATTAGTGACTGACCTCCTTCCTTTACACATTGCATGCCTAAATCTATAGGCGTACCACGGATTGTGTTTTCCACCTCAAAGGTAGTTTCATCATCCATAGTCACTATTCCTCCATCATAGACTCCTTCAGTTAGAGGTACTGGCCTCCAATTATTTTCCACAAGTTTACATCCAAGCCAATCTGCAATCTCATTTGAGTTGTTAATCGTTGCACTAAGACCTAAAATTTGTGGGTGATGTTCTAATCTTTTTAGCTGTGTTAGAATCATTTCAAGTGTTGGTCCACGGGATTCATCTCCAATCAAATGTACTTCATCAGAAATTACAAGACCAATATCATCAATCCATTCTACACCATGACGAATTATAGAGTCCATCTTTTCATTTGTCAAGATTATGATATTGCTTTTTTCTAATTTTTTTTCTATATTTTCAAAGTCACCTGTTGAAATTCCAACTTTTATTTTATTTCCAATTGAGAGTTTCTCTAATTTCTTAAACTCTAGAAATTTTTCTGCTGCCAATGCTCGAAGTGGACTAAGATAAATTATTTTTCCCTTATTTTTTGAAAGGAAGCTAATCATTGCAAGTATTGCAATCAAAGTTTTTCCACTTGCAGTAGGTGCAGAGACTAAAACACTTTTTCCTTTTAGTAATCCTGCTTTTACTGCATCTGCTTGTGGAGGATAGAGTTTTGCAAATCCTTGTGATTTTAAAAATTCAATTGCAGATTCAGGAATATCTAATTTCTCTATTTTCATACTCGGTTATAGTGACCGGGTTTTGATTCATAAATAGATGCTTCGCGTAGCATACGTCTGATATAGTTTCTAGCTTCTTCTTCAGTAAACTTTTCAGTTTTTTCTAGTTCTTTAACAAAGGTTTTCTCTTCTACTGCTACTTTGTTATCACCTTCAAGACCTTTGAGCACATCCATGAACAATTGCATTTTTGAAACCTCACTTCTAGGTCGTCCTTGTAAAACACCTAGATCTACCTTTCCAGTATTGACATCTACTCCAGCATCCTGAAGCATGCTCTGAATAAGGAATATTGCACGCTCAGCATCTTCTTCTTCTACCTTGTTTTTCATTAGTAGTCTTGCTCTAGCAGTGGATAAACGAATGATTCCTTCAAGTTGTCTTGGGGTAACTGTAATCATCTCTTCGGATTCAACATTTCTCATCTGAAGATAGTAATCAAGAATTTTTTGTTCTGCTTCTTTAGTCAAATCAGGTGCGCCACGTTTTGCATATGCCAGATACTTTGTTAACAAATCAACATCAATTACAGAACGTTTGTCAGTTCCTTGTGGTGTATGTAATTCAATTATGTGTCTTGCAATCTTTTCATCCCTTTCTTTTGTTGGAATATCTCTTACAACAAAGATCAAGTCAAATCTGGTGAGTAATGGAATTGGAAGATTTACATTTTCTGTGATATTTTTGAAGGGATCATATTTTCCATACATAGGATTTGCTGCAGCCAAAATAGATGTCCTTGCATTTAGTGTAGCTACAATACCACCTTTTGCAATACTTGCAGATTGCTGTTCCATAACTTCGTGCAGTGCACTTCTATCCTCAGGTTTCATCTTATCAAATTCATCGATACTTACCAATCCTTGATCACCTAATACTACTGCACCAGCTTCAAGCATCATCATTCCCGTCTTATCCCTAACTACGGCAGCTGTAAGACCAGCAGCAGTTGAACCTCTACCGGATGTATACAAACCACGTGGTGCAATTCTTGAACAAAATTTCAGCATCTCAGATTTTGCAGTACCTGGATCTCCAACTAAAAATACATTGATGTCACCCCTAATCTTGCTCCCATCACCTAATGATCTTTGGTTAGAACCAACAATTAGTAACAAAATTGCTTCTTTGATCAATGCTTGTCCCTGAATATGTGGAGCAAATGAATCAACTAGTCTTTCATAGACATCTGGACTTTGGGCAAGAGCCTTGATCATTTTTTCTTCTTCTGGAGAAATTTCTTCTCGCTCCATTTTTCTAGAAGTTTTTGTTCCTCGTCCACCCAAAAATTCAATATTATTTCCTTCAATTCTTAATCGATATAATCCGCTGTGACCTCGTGTTACCCCTGTTACTGATTCTTGTTCCACTCTTACTACTCCTGTAAGCACAATTCTGTCCCCTGGCCTTGCATTATCAACCAGATCCTGCCTAATTGTGACATCAATATAGTGAGGAAGTTGACCTGGAGGTAAGTCTTCAGGGAGTTCTTGTAATCTCAAAATTTGAAAATCAATAAACTTGCTTGCTTCAGGTTTCATCTCAAAGTCTCGATGTTTACAAGTTGGATTATCACAAACAACTGGAATCTTTACATCCATTCCTTTAATCTGAATAACTTTGGTGGGATGTTCATCAGGGCAAACAAATACTAGTTCTTTTGCTAATGGTTTTACTTCAGAAGCTCTAACGATCATTCCTGAAACGCTGGTAATATTTCCAATTGTCTCAGCATTAATTTGTCTGAGACTTCTCTCTAAAGGATAATTGATTAGTCTTACACGAACTTCATCTTTAATTTTTTCTGCATATTCTGGAAATCTAATTTGTAGTGCTTCTTTGATTGCACGAGAAAAAGCATCGAAAATTCTGTCAGGATTTTCAGAGAACATCCGTTCTATTTCAGGCTCTACAACCAAGTCATTATAATCAACAATTATGTATTTTGCATTTTTTGGCATCATTTGGTCAATTGCATCAACATACTTGTACTCTCCATGACCATCTTTGAATCTAGTTAGAAATTCTTTTACTTTATCAGATAATGCAGAGTCGGTAAATGTACTTGTTTGAACTTTACTCATCAATTTCTCCCCTTATTTTGTTCTCAAATTCTTTGCTGTTATCGTATATTGTTTTGTAAAAGATGTTTTCTTCAACTGTAATTTTGTTGTATAGATCCGAAGTCAGTTTTATGGAATCGGCTAGTTTTACAAGTTTTCCTCTTCTCATTCTAAATAATTCAAGCATCATGCTTTCTACTCTATCATAATCATCTCTGTCTAATTCTTTCATTGATTCTTTTAGTTTGATGTAAAAGTGAGGATCTAACGTTGAGATTTGATATTCGCCAACCATCTTTTCTTTTGATAATGCTTGTTTTAGTTCTGTAATCATATCAGGAGAATCAAGGGTTCCTAGATTGTTATCGGCTAGAACTTTTCCTACCCACTGAGGCATGTTATTTACCTCTCCCTGAGTGCCTTCAGCCTTCACTCCCTCTACATTAAACTTGAAATCTTGATTTACCGTAAATTTAGCATCCTTTAGGCGGTATCCAATCGAGTGTACTTTTTCTACTTTTTCAATATCCATTAGAGATCACTTTTTTCTTTTAGATCCTCAAGTTTCGGATCGATCAATTCTTTTTACAAATTGGTGAGATCAATTGATCTAAATTAACCTGAGCCTGATCGCATAGTAAAATAGAGTATTTCTGATTTTAATCTGAGGTATGATACAATAACCAATTCGGATTTATTAATGGGCCTTGCATTTTTGAGTTCATGTTAGCAACTGGAATGTGGGTGGAAAAGTATCGACCTCAGAAACTTTCCGATATAGTAAATCAAACCGAGATTATTGGTAGTTTAGAATCTTTAATTAAAGATCCAACTGATATGCCTCACTTGTTATTTTCTGGATCAGCAGGAGTTGGTAAAACTACTGCTGCCATGTGTATTTCAAATCAAATTCTTGGAGAATATGCCAAAGAGTACACTCTGGAGTTGAATGCTTCTGATGAGAGAGGCATAGGAATGGTACGAGAAAAGGTAAAAAAATTCTCCAGATTTGCAGGAATGGCAGATGCCCCCTTCAAACTAATTATCTTAGATGAAGCCGACGAGATGACAAATGATGCTCAAACTGCCCTGAGAAGAATTATTGAGGATACTGCTCAATATTGCAGATTTATCCTAATTGCAAATAACATATCAAAGATTATTGAACCAATTCAAAGCCGTTGTGCGGCATTCAAATTTACCTCAATCCCAGAAGAAGACGTCATAAGCAGACTTTCAGAGATTGCCAAAAAAGAGAAAGTAAAATCGGACAAAAAAGGGCTTCAAGCAATTTGCGAGTATTCAGAAGGAGACATGAGACATGCAATCAATCTATTGCAGGCAACTGCAAGTATTGGAGATGTAACTGAAGAACATGTAAAGGCCTCAGCAGGCCTAACCAAAACTACTGATGTTGATGCCGTACTAAAAATGGCATTGTCAGGAAAAATCGCAGAAGCCAGAGAAAAAATGATAGAATTAATCAAAGTTTATGGAATGAGTGAGTCTGACTTTTTGAAATATCTAAACTCTGCAGTATTCAAATCAAAACATGCAAAATTATCACAAATTCTTGAATCCATTGCCAAATATGATTATAGAATTTTAGTTGGCGCAAATCCCGAAATTCAGCTATCGGCACTGCTTGCAGAACTTGGAAGTTTAGAAGAATAACGCAGAGAGAGGGATTTGAACCCCCGCGTTCTTGCGAACACAGGCTCTCAAGGCCCGCGCCCTACCGGACTAGGCGACCTCTGCAGTGTTCGATAAAATATAGTGATTAAAATTTGTTGATGAAGAAAATAGAAAAATAAGAAAAAAGAAATGATTTTCTTTAATCGTGTGCGTGTGGGTTTCCGCTGCCTTCCATTTTGACATAAGTACCGGCTGCTTTTTCATGCCATTCAGCATTTGCTTGTTCAATTAGAATAGCACCTGTTGGACATGCTTCTTGACATGCCATGCATACAGTACAATCGTGTTCTCTGATTGGCATGGACTTGTCAGTATAGTCTAATCTCTCATCTTGTTCAGTAAGACCAGTACCTTCGAAGGTTTTGTCAACAACATCTGCTGCTGCAATGTCTTGTTCAGTTCTATACCATTGGAAGGTTTGAACCGGACATACACTCATGCATGATCCTGCTGCAACACAAGAATCCCAATCAACTGCAACTGTAGTACCGTGAACACCAAGAGGAACTTGATCTTCTCCCTTGTCGGCATATGCTGCTTTTACATTTTCATCAGAAAATGCAGCACCATTCTCACCGGTATTTACAGGCCAAATCCAATGGAAGTTCTCACCATCACCGTGGCTTGTCTTTCCAACTGGTTTTTTGTCTTCGTTGAAGAAGTCTTCAGATATTACTAAATCTGCCATGTAGGTTTTATC
>JBMSGE010000073.1:0-6740 GCA_049414205.1 Nitrosopumilaceae archaeon | reverse complement strand
TTAGATGGTTCTTCTTTTACTGGTTCTTTAGATGGTTCTTCTTTTACTGGTTCTTTAGATGGTTCTTCTTTTACTGGTTCTTCGGCTGGTTCTTGCGGACCGCTTCCAAAGACAGAACCAATAATTTCGACCTCATCAGTTCCAGATGGCAATGTCATACTAAGAGTTCTACTGGTAGCAGTAGTTTCAATTTCAGAATAAGATGGCTCATCGCCGTCTGCTAATATTATAAAGGAATCATCGCTTCCCTGATAAACTGAATCAAAGAAACTTCTCTCAAAGGTAACCTCGAGGGTTCCAGGAGAATTTGTAACATCAACTGTAAAAATCAAGGATATGAAATCAAGGTCTGCTTCAACTCCAGTAATATTTACACCATCTCCAGTGTATTCTATATCAAAGGTATTTCCTTCAACATTTACTGTTGTAGATTCTGCATAAACAAAAGTAGAAGAAATTATTGCCACAAAAATCAATCCAAGAGAGATTATCAAAAGATAGTTAAGACTAGGAATATTCTTACGTTTTTCAAATTGCTGATTTTGTTTGCCCGTACTATTCAACAAAGATTTTCCTCAAAATTGATGTTAAAAGAAATAAGATGACAATTAATCACGTATCAGTCAAGCTTTTTTGGTTATTTTAGATGCGAACAGAAATTCTAGGCTCAGATTACGCCACGGAGAATCTGAATAATCTTTTCTCCAATCACATTTGCAGCCAATGATTGAGCCTCTTTGGTTTGTGCGCCAATATGAGGAGTCAGAATCACGTTATCTAGTTCTGCCAACTTGTGATCAGTTGCAGGTTCCTTTTCAAACACATCTAATGCTGCACCGCCCAGATTGCCATTTTTGAGTGCATCATAAAGAGCATCCTCATCTATCACACCACCTCTGGAGGTATTGATGATTTTTGCAGTCTTTTTCATTGTGGATATTTTTTGTGCATCAATTAGATGGTATGTTGAATCCAACAATGGTACGTGTATTGAAATGTAATCAGAGCTTTGAATCAAAGTATTCAAATCAGCTTTCATCAATCCAACTTCTTTTGAAAATTCTTCGTCAATTGGAACTACATCATATCCGATAATGTTCATGTTGAGGGCTTTTGCAAGTCTTCCTAATCTTTTTCCAATGTTTCCCATACCAATAATTCCAAGATATTTTCCTCTAAGTTCCGTTCCCTTCAATTCTTTTTTTAGCCATTGTCCGTTTCTAATTCCTCTATCACCACGGGCTGTTTGTCTAGCTAATGACATCATTAATCCTAAAACTAATTCAGCCACTGCATTCATTGCACCTTCAACTGCATTGATGACACGGATGTTTTTTGCTTTGGCTGCTTCTTGGTCAACATTATCAAGACCTACTCCGACGCGAGCAATTATTTTGCAGTTTTCAGCTTTGTCAATAATTTCTTTAGTTATTGTAGTTCTACTTCTAACAATTACAATGTTAAAGTTGGAAATTTTTTCCAAGATTTGTTCGGGAGTTATAGTTGGCTCGTAAGAAACTTTGAGACCATTGTCTTCTAAAATTTTATTTAAAACTGGATCAACTTCATCACAAATTAAAACCGAGTCTTCAAACGACATTATAATTGTGCATGAACTACTGCATATATTTCATTAAAAAAATAAAAAGAAAAAGAAGTTAAAAGATCAAGAAAGCATTTCAGCTACTACAGGAATTACTTCCCAGAGTGGGATCATGCCTTGTTCTTGCATTTCAGAAGCTACTTCATCAGTATACAAACCATGGATGTTGATTGCAGGATGTGCAATGCTGTTTGCACCCATTGGAGGTACTGCATCACTTGGGTTACCTAGTGCATAAGCATAGGATGCCACTGGTGCTTCAATTACACCTTTCTCAACTAGAACTGGGTTCAAGCCGAATGGATCACCTGCTACAAAGATTGAAGCGGCGCCGGTGTAAATTGCTGCATAGTCGTGATTAACTGCTGCATACACGCCTGGTTCGTCAAAGACTAAATCGACAATCATTCCTTGTGAGCCACCGAGTAACCATGTTTCAGTTGCTGCGGATTGTACTCTGTTACCTTGTGTAACTCTGTCCAAGATTTCTCCTACAATGTGGAAGAAGACTGGTTCGTTACCTTGGTTTTCGATAAAGAGTCTCACATGTTGATCATTTTCAACAAACATGAGTTGTGATTGGTATTGCTTGTTCTCGAGTCCATTCCATGGTTGTGCAACAAAGATGTTCTTGTTGGTATCACCTAGTACAAGTAAGTTATGAGCCATGTTTGGTACATAACCGAATTGCATACCATTGACTACTGTTGCAGTGTTTTGATGTTTGAACATTGCACCGGCATCATAGTTGCCTTCAGGAGTCAAATACAATTGATTGTATTGAAGTTGGAACTCTAATGCATCAGCAGAATAGAATTTTCTGTCGAGTTCACCGCTACCACTGGTCTTCTCTACCATTAGTTTCTTGTATCCGTTTGCAGGATCAACGATTGCAATTCCGTACATGCCGGAAAGTACGTGTTGGTCCATACCAACTAGTTTGACACCAGAACAATGGTATTTGAAAATACCTGCGGCTTCAGCGATGTAACAATACTGAGTTGATTCCCCAGGATTGACTGACTCAAATGCTCCTGCAGTGATTTGGGATGCGTGCATATCATTACCGTGTCCAGTAACTTCCCAATCTGGAATTGTAAGTGTCATCTTTACGACGTCACCTTGTGTAACTCTTAATGTTGGTCCTGGGACTTGTCCATCAAAGGTCATGGCATTGTATGTTTTGCCGCCCATAATTGGGAGCTCAACACTGTAGCCTTCCAAATTGAACTCTACGACATTACGTCCAGAGTTTTCTAATGCACCACAATCAGTCTCTGCAAATGCTTGAGGCATTACAAGTTGTAAACCGCCCATAGCATGGATCTTCTCCATTACATCAACATCTAATTTTGATGCATCGAGTGATTGTCCAGCAATCTGGGTTTGTGTATATGTGCTTCCGAATAAGGTTGCTCCCATTACAGCTACTGCTGCGATGGTAAAGAGCATACTAGTACGCTTATTCATTATTCAGCGTGGTTCCTAAATCCTATATAATAATTGTCATTATGGGCAAAATATGAATTTATGAGGATTTTTGAAAAACAATGAATAATGGGAAAATCACAGATTTTTTGATTTGAAATTTAGATTAGATCAAGATTCCCTAGGAAAAGTTAAGATCCCCTCAGACGCATATTATGGAGCATTTACCGGTAGAGCCATCCAGCAATACCATGTTACTGGAAACAAAGCCCATGAGAATTTGATAAAGTCCTTTGTAATGATAAAGAGATCAGCAGCTGTTGCCAATATGAAGACCAAGGCAATTGACCAAAAAAGAGGCAAGGCCATTGTTTCTGCATGTGACAAGATTCTAGCTGGAAAACACGTTGACCAGTTTGTAGTAGACATGATAAATTCCGGAGCTGGTACTGCCTTTAACATGAACTCAAATGAAGTAATTGCAAATGTTGCACTAGAAGTACTTCACAAGAAAAAAGGCCAGTATGAGCATTTGCATCCAAATGATCATGTAAACATGTCACAATCAAGTAACGACACCTATCCTACTGCAATGCATGTTGCGATTCTAATGAATCTCAAAGACACCATACCTGCAATTGACAAGCTAATCAAATCACTAACAAAAAAATCAAAGCAATTTTCATCATTTAAAAAAATTGGAAGAACACATCTCATGGATGCACTTCCTGTAACTTTGGGTAACGAATTTGCAGCATATGTAACTGCAATAACTAAATCAAAAAATGCAATTGTTGCTGCTCAAAAAGAACTTCAAAGTGTTGCACTTGGAGGAACAGCAGTGGGAACTGGCGCAAACACTCCTAAAGGTTATAGAAAGATTGCAATATCAGAACTTGGAAAAATCTCAAAACTTCCACTAAAGCCAGAAAAGGACATGCAGTATTCCTTGCAAAGCAAGTTTGCAGTTGCTAATCTATCAGGAGCCTTGCGTAATTTGGCACTTGAGATAAACAAACTAGCAAACGACATACGACTGATGGCTTCAGGTCCAATTGCCGGATTATCAGAACTTGGAATACCTGCAGTTCATGCAGGCTCTTCTATAATGCCAGGCAAAGTAAATCCATCACTTGCAGAATGCATGAACATGATTTGCTTTAACATAATTGGAAATGACACTGCAGTATCAAATGCAGCACAAGGCGGACAGTTTGAGCTAAACGTAATGTTACCTGGAATGCTCAAGTGCATGTTAGAGTCAACTGATATGCTGAAAAACTTCTTGCCAATATTTTCTGCAAATCTTATTGACGGTTTGACTGCAAACAGAGACAAGCTTCGAGCAGACATTGAAAATAGTCCAGTAATCGTAACTCTTCTTACACCAAAAATTGGATACCTCAAATCTGCAGAATTATTCAAAGAGTCACTAAAGACAGGAAAGACCATAAGAGAACTTGTTGTCTCCCAGAATCTAATGAGCAACAAAGAAATTGATTCTTTGTTTGGATAAACTATGGCAAAGATCTTTGTAGAGGCATACGGATGCTCTGCCAGTTTTTCAGATTCAGAGATGATCTCAGGACTTGTTTTAAACGGAGGTCACACTCTAGTTGAAAGTTCCTCAGAGTCAGACCTGAATGTCATAGTAACGTGTTCGGTAAAAGATGCAACTGCAAATAAGATGATTCATAGAATAAAGTCACTAAACAAAAAGCCACTTGTCGTAGCTGGATGTTTGCCAAAGGCTGAAAAATCCACAGTGGAAAAATTCTCAGAAAATGCAAGTATGTTAGGTCCAAATTCTCTTGGCAAAACCTTGCAAGTAATTGATACAACACTAAAGGGAAGAAAAGAAATTGCTTTGGAGGACTCTGACTTGTCCAAAGTTGGTCTTCCCAAAGTAAGACTGAATCCAGCAGTAGGAATAGTAGAGATTGCAAGCGGTTGTATGAGTGAATGTACCTTTTGTCAGACAAAACTATCCAAAGGAGATTTGCAAAGTTACAGGATAGGAGATATCGTAAGACAAATTGAGACTGAAATTCATGATGGATGTAAAGAAGTTTGGTTGACCTCAACTGACAATGGATGCTATGGGTTTGACATCAACACGGATTTGCCAACTCTGGTAGATACAGTTGTAGAGATTCCTCATGACTTTAAGGTAAGAGTAGGAATGATGAACCCCATGTACATGGTCAGAATTAAAGATAATTTGATTAAATCATTTGACAATGACAAAGTCTACAAGTTCCTTCATGTTCCAGTACAGAGCGGAAGCAACAAAGTTCTAAATGATATGAAACGTGGCCACACTGCAGATACCTTCAGAGATATCGTGCAAAAGGCAAGAGAGAGATTCCCAGACTTTACAATTTCAACTGATGTAATAGTCGGATTTCCTTCAGAGACAAATGAAGACTTTGAGATGACAGTAGATTTGCTAAAAGAGACAAAGCCTGATGTTGTTAATCTCTCAAAGTATAGTGCAAGACCAGGGACAGAGGCTGCAGAGTGGGAGCAAATAGATGCATCAGAGGTAAAAAGAAGAAGCAAGATTGTCTTTGATTTGATAAATCAAACTGCCTATGAGAAAAACCAAAAGTGGGTAGGATGGAAAGGCCAGGTCTTATTTGATGAGAAAACAGAGGAAGGCATCAAAGGGAGGAACTTTGCATACAAATCAATTTTTGTAAGCGATCCAGTTGAGATCGGGCAGGTTTGCGATGTTGAAATTACAGATGCCACAAAGCACAGCCTCATCGGCAAGATCGCTTGTTAAATTTTTTAGATCTGAAATTTGATTAAAAAAACGTAAGAAGGTTTTTTATCCAAATCATAGAATAACACATAGAATGAGTTTTCAAGTCAAAGAACCGATCTTAATTGTAGGATTAGGCGGAGCAGGCTCAAAATTAGCAGCCCAAGCAAAAGATGCAATCAATGCAGACTGCCTAGTCATTAGTAATGATCAAAAAGACATCCAAGATGACTCTCAATCAATAACAGTTTCCACAGATTCTGTAGTAAATCCCTCAGTTCAACTTATTCGAGGCTCTGCTTACAAAAAAGCAGAAGAGATTAGATCAACTATTTCAAATTATTCCACAGTTATCCTAATGGCCAACATGGCAGGAAAGTCAGGCTCAGCAATATCCCCCGTGGTATCTGAGATTTGCAAGCAGACAGAGACAGGTTTGATGTCATTTGCAATTATGCCATTCAAATATGAAAAAGAGAGAATTTTCAATTCAGGAATTGCACTAAAACGACTCAGAGCAGATTCTGACTGTACAATAGTTTTGGACAATGACTCTTTACTTGAGAGCAACCCAGACCTTAGTCCAAAAGCATGCTATGACATCGCAAATTCTGCAATATTACACGTAGTAAAGTCACTAAATTCCTCAGAAATTTCCGCTGAAACCAATATCTTGACTTCAAGCAAAGAAGGACAAGAGATTGAAGAATCCCTAAGAGATTCACTAAAAATGCTTTATGGCAACACCTCACCAAATGCTGTGAAAAAATCAATCTTGTACGTATCAGGAGGAGAAAACATTCCTGTAGGAGTGATAAACTCTATTTCCAATCTTACAAGCGGAGTACTAAATGACAGCAACTCCCAGGTAGATTTGACATCTGCTTCAGATGAGTCTAAGATTGTAATGCTGTCTTCAATACAAGGTATGACAAAGTTTGA
>JBMSGE010000072.1:0-6759 GCA_049414205.1 Nitrosopumilaceae archaeon | reverse complement strand
TTAGAAGTGATTCAAAAATTAGAGATGATGGTTTATTGTCAATTGGATTAATTTCTGATTCCACTGCACGCTCTGGATGAGGCATCATGCCAACAACATTTCCATCCTCATTGCACACGCCTGCAATTCTATCAGTTGAACCGTTTACTACATTTTCATATCTAAAAACAATCTGATTTTTTTTCTTTAATTGTTTCAAAGAGTCATCATCCACATAATATCGCCCCTCACCGTTTGCAATTGGGATTGGAATTTTTTGGTTCAGTTTGTATTGACTTGTAAAAGGAGTTTTGTTATTTTCAACTATCAGGTTGGTCCACTCACACATAAAATTCAAGGATGTGTTTTTTAGCAAAACGCCTGGCAATAGCCCAGATTCTACTAGAATTTGAAATCCATTGCATACACCTAAAATTGGAATCCCTTTTTTTGCCATCTTTTGAACATCTGCAATTACAGGACTATGTGCTGCAATGACACCTGCACGAAGCCTATCCCCATATGAAAAACCTCCTGGGAGGATTACTGCATCAATGTTTTTTGGTAATCCCTTTTCATGCCAAAAGTATTGAGCGTCTAGATTAAAGACATCAGTTAACACATGAAACATATCTCGATCGCAATTACTGCCCGGAAAAACTACAACCCCAACCTTCACGACAGTTTTACCTCAGAGAGATATTTAATTTGACTCCAGAGGGAAATCTTTAGATGAATAATTTTTTTGATCGATGTAAGACAAATTCAAGACTTTAGATAATAAAAAAATCATCAAAAGGAATAGTCAAACAGATCTTACAGCATTTCTTTAAAGTAAATTGGTAATTAATGGCACGATGAAGAATTCAAGGTCAGGCTAGTCAAAGACATCAATGGTAACTTTGCTTACCATGGGATTGTAAATACGTAGTTCATCGCAAATTTCTTGGATTTTTTTTTCTGCAGTTTTTTTGTCTTTTTCTTGTATTGTGAATTTTAGCATCTTTGCAGTCTTTATTTTAGAGATGTTTTTGTGAGTACCTTTGAGAACCAAATCATTTAGGATGGTATCTCCTTCAGGGTCACTTATTCCGGGTTTGTTTTCAATGGTTACATGCACATTAAAAGTTGCCATGAATGTTTTGGAAAATAAAATCGAGGTTAATCTATCTTCCGAATAAATTTGCGCTTTTATACTTAGATTGCAATATAGACCAGATACCTGGTTGTGAGGATGAGTAGTTCTACTGAGCACCGCCCATTTCCAGGATCAAAATAATTATGAATTTTTCAGATAGTCAATATGCAGTTTGTAAATTCCCTCGACATATTCGGGGTTTTCAATAATTAGTTCTTGGATTATCAAGTCTTTTTTTGATTGATACATGTTTTTTTCAAATATTCCTTTTTCATCAAGACTTGCACAAATTTTTTTCCACATTGATACTTCCTTTGTATTTTTATTTGCAGTGGAATAGTAAATGTAGAGTAATCGAAGTTTATTGTATTCGTCTATAGTTAGTTTGTTTTGAAGAAAATAATTTCGCTTTAATCTGTTGAAATAAACCAGTCCTTTGGCAGTTAAAACATAATCAAATAGTTTGGGATAGTCTGCAATGTTAATTGGATGTAATGGATCTTCTTCATGCATTATCTACCATAGCGATATCTTCCCAAAAAGAATTGTTCTTAGATTATGGCTTGTATGTTTTGAGACCTTCTTCTAAAACCAAATTCAAAACATGTGAAAAACTCACAGAACTTGATGATGTTTTAATCATTTTTGCTTGAAGGTTTCGTAGTCTCTCAGAATTGTTATCATCTAATACTATAGTCACCCGCGATCCCATATTCTTATTATCAGCGTTTCATATAAAAAAAGTCCCATAATCGCAGTTTACGCTCATAATGGAATTTATAACAGAATAAAATAAAAAAATTAATTGTCAAAACAAAGATACTGGAAAATCACGCCTGATGAAATGGAAAAGTTCGTCTATGATGAATCCAAGTTGCTAAATTGGGAAATCAAAGGTACCAAAGATCCAGAAGAAGAGGCACGATTTATCGGAGTGTTCATGTATAGAAACGGCACACCATATGATTATGAATCAATTAAGGGTTTGACTTACTATTACAACAACATTCCACGCTCAGAATTGCCTTCAATTACAAAGTTCCTTCAAGACAAATTTGGAGGAAAAGAAATGGAGAAAGGAGAAAGAATATTCCTCAAAGATTCAAAGGAATTGTATTCTGGAAAAGACATTGCATCTTTGGCAAGAGAAATTGAAACACAGTTTAAAACAACAGCCATAATCACACTTGAATTCCAAGACCTTACCCCTGAAGAAATGAAAGAGGGGGGTTTGCCTGAGGCCAAATTATTACCAATTCCAGGCAAATAGATAAGTTAGTTTAAAGCAAATAGATCCTAAATGTCCGAGTTAAATGAAATTCGCCATCATCTCGATGAGCTTAGAAAACGAGTATTGCGAATAGTCATAGTTATTGGCATCATTACAGTTTTCATCTTAACATTTCATGCCGAGCCATTTGAGTTTGCAGGAGTCACATTATACTATCCAACACCAGAGCCACTTGATAACATTGCAGCACAAATCACAAACCACATGAGAGACAATCTTGTACCCCAAGATGTACAGCTAATACAAACTGCACCAGGACAGGCATTTTTTGCTCAAGTGTACATTTCTGCGTTGGTAGGAATCGTAGCTGGCATGCCAATAATCATTAAAGAGTTAGTCGGGTTTATCAAGCCAGCACTAAAAGAAAATGAAATTAATGTTAGCAGGAGCATTTCCATTCCCGCACTAGGATTGTTTATTGCAGGATGTGTGTTCTCATATAATTTTGTAATTCCATACATTTTAGAATTCCTGTACAGATATGGGGAATCAGCAGGACTAGTTACATTTCTTAATGTAATTGATTTTGTTACATTTGTTTTACAGTTTTTGTTAGCATTTGGATTATCATTTCAGCTTCCCCTTGTAATGTATGCAATTACTGCATCAGGCATGATTGGTTCGGATTTTTGGAGAAAAAATATTCGGTATGCAATTGTAATTATTGTGATTTTTGGTGCAGTAATTACACCTGATGGCAGCGGAGTTACAATGTGGTTTATTGCAGGTCCAATGATAGGCTTGTATTTTGCAGGTATGGCCATCATTGAGCGTAAAGAACGAAAAAAGTTGAACACTTAAATCTAAAATCGGAGAACTCTAATCTAGAATGTTTCTTGCAAATATTTCAAATTTCATCGCAGGTCAAGAATGGATATTCGTAATCATCATAGTAGTAGTATTGATTTTTGGAGCCAAGAAAATACCTGAATTGGCAAAGACGTTTGGAAAGGCCAAAGGAGAATTTGAGAAAGGCAAAATCGAGGGTGAAAAGGAACTCAAAGATTTCAAGGAAAGTAATTCTGAGGCAAATAGTAAAGAAACAAAATCAGACTAGCTTTCGGCAAGCAAGATTAATTGATCATATAATTTTGAAAATTCATTCTCAAATTTTCCCTTACTGAACATTCCAGACAATCGCATTTTACCTTTAGATTTGAAATCAACTGTGATGGTGATTTTTGTACCATTATCGGTTTGCCGAAATTCCTCAGTAATGTGTGAGCCTTTGGCATCGCCACCAACAATAAAGGTTTCATGAAGAGTGGGCTTTTCAATAATGTGCTTTGCCATGACCACCATTTCTTTTCCAGCAAGATTGATGTGCTCTTCTACCAAAGTTGTGTTTGGCCTAACAGAAATTATCCTGATTGATGGGAAAAAATTCTCTAGTTTATTTTGAAATGATTCAAAATCTGTTGCCACATCAAAGATTTTTTCTATTGGTACGTTTGTGAATTTCTCAAAGGTTGTTGTCAACTATGATTCAAAATGTGCCCCATCGAGGGTATAAATCGTGCTCTAAATCAAACTGGTCTAAACATTTTCCAACACCGTGGTTTACAATATCATCAATGGTTTTGGGTTTTGTATAAAATTCAGTGACAGGTGGTAAAATTACAACACCAAGACGAGCAAGTTTTAGCATGTTTTCAATATGGATTGCAGAAAGAGGTGTTTCTCGTACCATTAAAATTAATTTTCTTGATTCCTTTATGGTTACACCTGCAGCTCTTGCAACCAAAGTATCATCATATCCGTTTGCAATTGCAGACAGGGTCTTCATACTGCAAGGAGCAACAATCATTCCGTCATGTTTATGAGTTCCACTGGAGACACTTGATGCCATGTTTTTTTGATCAGAAACATTTGTTGCCAAAGATTTTACGTAATCAGAGGTGTAATCAGTTTCCATAGAAATGCATTTTTCAGCCCATTCAGTCATCACAAGATGGGTATCAACATTTAGTTTTTTGAGAGTCTCAAGCATTCTAATTCCATAAATAACTCCGGTACTGCCAGTAATTCCAATTATTAGTCTCATGACATTGTTTGAGTATCAAGGTATTTTATGTAATTGCTATAATGTAGAATTTAGCACTAGTCTATTCATATTTTTGAGGCTCGTCGTTTTTTGCCTCATCCAATTCTTTTTGAGCCCTTCTTCGTTTTAGCCACAAAGAGAAGCCGCCAGCTGCCATTGCAGTCATCAATATCACACCAGCCATCTGTAACTCAAAGGAGTAAAGCATAGAAGTAGTGCGTATTATGATGAGAAAAATCTTGTGATTCTGTAATCGATCCAAAATTTTGAAAATTAGCTATATTACCTCCTGATTTGTACCCACATTTGTGATAAAGCCCTCTGAGATCAAAAAAATTGTAAATAATTACTCGGATGTTCGTATTGGAGTCATGGGCAGTCATTCGGCCCTTGAGGTTATGGATGGAGCAAAAGAAGAAAATTTTGAGACTTCGGTATATTGCCAAAAAGGCAGAGAGGGACCTTATCAGAGATTTGGAAGAATCGCAGATGAAATCGTAGTTTTAGATAAATTCAAAGATATGGCATCTGCAAAAAATCAGAAAATTCTAAGAGATACAAATACCATCATTGTACCCCATCGTTCCCTTACCGTTTATCTCGGATACAAAATTTTAGAGAATTCATTTAAGGTGCCAATTTTTGGAAACAGAAAATTGTTTCAAGCAGAAGAGAGAACTGCAAAACGCAATCAGTATTATCTACTAGAGAAGGCCAGAATTAAATTCCCTAAATTATTCAAAAATCCTAAAAACATCAACAAGCCATGCATTGTAAAAGTACAAGAGAAAAATCGTCCACTAGAGCGGGCATTTTTTACTGTTTCATCTTACAAAGATTATGTAGAAAAATCAGAGGCCAAAATTAAGCAAGGAGTAATTGCAAGAAAAGATTTAGAAAAATCAAGTATTGAGGAATTAGCTATTGGAACATACATGAATTTCAATTATTTCCATACGCCAATATCTGATCAAGTAGATTTTATTGGAATAGAAAGAAGACTGCAAACTAATGTTCACGATTATAACGCTCTTCCAGCAAGACAGCAGATGGATATCAATATTGACTTGCAAAATATAGAGGTGGGGCATACACCTGCCAGTATCAGAGAGTCATTACTTGAAAAGGTAATCAAGATGGGAGACAAGTTTGTTGCAGCTGTAAAAAGAGAGTACGCACCAGGAATTATTGGCCCATTTTCATTGCAAAGTGTGATTACAAAAGATTTGGAGTTGATTGTCTATGATGTATCCTTGAGAGTTCCAGGAAATCCAATTGTAGCAACAACTAGTCCATATACAAAATATCAATACGGTCAAACATTTGGAGTAGGTCGAAGAATTGCAATGGAGATTAGACGTGCTCAAGAAGAAGGACGATTAGATGAAATTGTCACATAGTAATTTATCATAAAAATAACAAATACGCAGAATCCAGAAACAAGAAAATAGAAAAAGGCGTAACCCCTTTCTTACAGAACTTTGAGAGATTTCCTCTCGTTGTCAGGTCATTTTATGCCTGATTGCCTTTTTCGTTCTGCGAGGCTACGCAACCTAATCGCCAGATTTTACAACTAACGACATCACTTAGTATAGGAAATTGAAGTATTTAAGATATTGTATTAATTATTTTATAAAACAAGTGTATTATTTGTAATAATTTTTCAGGTATAAGATCATTTATGCAAAAAATGAAGATGAAGGAATAAGATTTTAGATTAGAGTTAAGAAGAATTGCAAAAATCGTTGTTTCAAATTTAAAAAAATTTATGTTGACATTAAGATTATGAAATTTGTTAATTGGCCTGATTAGGAAATACGTTGAATACCTAACGTTTTGTTTCAGATAATTAAACGGTTTGATGTTTGAAACAAAACTGCTGGGTGCCAATTAACAATTTAATAATCCACAACCCAATTACCAGAGTCCAAAAATGCCAAGAAGTATTTTCATTCGTGAAATTATTACAATTCTAAAAGAACCAAGACTATGTCCTACGTGCAATAAAGAAGACAGATTGGAAAAGAGTACTATATCTGAGCAGAGATCCGGTGGGAAAACTCTGTTGTGCACACGGTGTGAGGCATTAATTGTAATTACAAACCAGAATCTAAAGAAAGTAGATTTGTCTGCTCCAAACGATATTTCAATTATGCTAAAAGAGCCTCATTTGATACGCAAAGTAACTTATTGATCAAATAACAAATTTCAGAAAAAAATTATCTTGATTCCTGATGATTAAGTAAAATAATCTAAAACAGATCTTATGAACACTCCAAATCTTAATTTTCTAGAAAATTTGTGAGG
>JBMSGE010000071.1:0-6774 GCA_049414205.1 Nitrosopumilaceae archaeon | reverse complement strand
TGTCTTCGTTGAAGAAGTCTTCAGATATTACTAAATCTGCCATGTAGGTTTTATCTATGAAATATTATTTAAAGCTAGATAGAATTAATCTCACCTAATCCTGTGGATGGAATTGATTGGTAATTTAAAAAAAATAATTTTAGAATTTGATGTAAAAGAAATCGAGATCTTTCCAATTAAGCTGCTTTATCGTGATGTTCTTGATTTGATTGATCAACTTTGATTGCTTGAGGAGGACAAACTGATACACATGCCATACACCATATACAATCATGTTCTCTTATTGGGTCTGCTTTGTCGGTGTAATCTGCTCGTTGGTCTTTTTCAGTGCTTCCAGAACCATCAAAAGTCTGTCCTACAACATCCTTTGCAGGCATGTCTTTTTCGGTTCTATACCACTGGAAAACTTGTACTGGGCATGCTTCAATACATGCTCCATCTGCAACACAAGAATCCCAATCTACTGCAACCATTGTTCCGCTAACACCAAGAGGAACTAATTCTTCGTTTCTTGCCTTGTATGCAGCTTTGACTTCATCATTGCTTCCTGCCTCGACACCTTCTCTTCCTGGTCCCCACATTACGTGATAGTGCTCTCCATCTGAGTGCATAATCTTTCCAAGTGGTTTTAGGCCTTCAGGGAAGTTCTCTGCTATTGGCATGTTTGACATCTGATGTAGATATTATTTAAAGCTAGACCAGAATTAATACGAACAAAATCAACCGATCAATAGTTGTCTGATATTTTTTGTTACTTTACAATCCCTTACGTTCATATCGTTTAGATTGGAAATACCATAGTTGGATATTTTCAAGTATGATGTATATCGTGGGCCAAACATTGGAGTATACATTTCGGTTAATGATAATTTTGTATTTTTGCCAATGGGTTTTGCAGAAACTAAAGCAGAAAAGCTAGCAGAATATCTGGATGTAAAGCCCCTGTATACATCTGTAGCAAATACCAGACTTTTAGGCGCATTGATGGTTGGAAACAATAACGGAATACTTCTTCCAACTACAGCATATGCAGAAGAGTATGATTTTCTAAAAAAAGAAACAGGGCTTAATGTGGGAGTATTAGATTCAAAGTATACTGCACTCGGAAATGTGATTTGTGCAAATGACAAGGGCGCAATTGTTTCACCCTGGCTTTCAAAGGATGACGTGCAGACAATTGAACAAATCTTAGGAATAGAGGTAGTTCAAAAGAGAGTAGCAGGTATGAATCAAGTAGGAGCAGTTATGGTCGCAAACAATTCTGGCGCTGTAATTCATCCAGAAGCAGACGAGGAAGATATGAAGATGTTTGCAAATACCTTAGGAGTAAAAATAGAACATGCTACCATCAATAACGGTATTCCCTTCGTAAAGTCAGGTGTTTTGGCAAATAATCACGGAGTGGTGGTAGGAACTCTTACTACAGGTCCAGAAATTATGATGCTAACTAGAGCTTTTCTAAATTAAGAACAGAAGTAGGGTCATCTGTTATAGTTTCAATATCGGTTTGTGATTCCTCTCCACTTTTCATATCTCTGACTACAACTTTTCCTTGTTCCAGCTCCTTTGGTCCAACTATTACACAAAATCTAGAGTCACCAGCTTGGTCCATCTGTTTTTTGAATTGTTTGCCAGAGATGTCAATGTTTGTTGGAATGTTTGCAAGTCGTAATAATGATGCAATACTCATTGCAACTTTTTTCATCTCATCATTGATATACAAAACAGAAACTCTTGGTTGAATGGAATCTGAAATTATTTTTTGTTCTTGCATAGTAAGGATTATTCTCTCAACGCCACCTGCTACTCCAGTAGCTCCAATGTCTTCGCGTCCAAATGCTTTTGTTAGAGAATCATATCTACCTCCTCCTGCTAATGCACCTAATGTGGAGTTTTTATCAAATACTTCAAAGACAGTTCCTGAATAATAATCAAGTCCACGAACTATACCGAAATTAATTCTAACATTTGAAACTCCACGATTTTCCAAAGAGTTAAACAATTCCTTAAGGTAATCCCAAGATTCCAAGGTTGATGTATCAATTTGTTTTTCTACTTCTTTGATGTCCCCTTTGATTTGTGAAAAGTCTAGAATTTTTTCCAGCTTGTCTGTATCGTATCTTTCCTTGAACTCTTCAATAATTTCTTGTCTAGATTTTTTTTGGATTTTATCAATTGCTCGCAAGATATCACCCACAAGATCAGGATCTTTTGAATCAAAAATATTGTTGATGTAAGACTCTACAAGATTTCTATGGTTGATGTCAATTGTAATGTCCTTGAGAAGCAAAGAGTCAAAGAGTCGTGAAGTAAATTCGATGATTTCAGCCTCAGATTCTATACCTGGCTTGCCATAAACCTCGATATCCCATTGGTGAAAGTATCTATATCTTCCCTTTTGTGGTTCGTCATATCTAAAAACACCACCAAAGCTTGATAACTTTGCTGGAAGTCTCATTGACTTTTGTGATGTCGCATAACGGGTTAAACCAACAGTAAAGTCAAAGCGAAGCGCAACTTCTCTGTCTCCCTTATCTTTGAAATAATAAATCTCGTCTCGAATTGCAGGACCAGACTTTGTCTCCAATACGGACAGTAATTCAATGGGAGATGGATCCATAAAAGAAAAACCATACAGGTTTGATAGTTGTTTAAAGTGAGAACGTATGTGTTCAATGTTTGAATGCTCAGAAATTTCAAAATCTTTCATTCCTCGTGGCAGTTCCAAGATAGTTTTGGTGTCAGGTATAGTGATTTAGATATTTCTAAAATGATTGTCAAAAACTTTGTAAATTCTTTGAATTCATCTATGGGTAGGCATTATCATCTTAATTAATCACGTTTTAAAGAGTCCTCTGTGTTTAGATAGGCTCTTTTCGGTTCTACTCCGAGCCTTTTTTTCTTTGTGTTCTTTTCTAAAATGTTCTAACCTATGCTTCTCATGAATAAACTCCCGTCCACATTCTGAGCATTTTACAATAGTATGATGATGGACTTTTCGAACATGTTTTACCAAATCTTCATGATTGGAGAATTTTTCATCACATTGGGTGCAGTCATTTTTTGTATTTCGGAAAAGATTCATTTTATCAGATACACTGGAATCTTTGATTTGTGAAGTACATAGTTTGACACACTTCCCAACATATCTCCTGTAGAACCACCTTTACCAGTAGTGCTCATGACGATATGGTCGAATTTTCCATTTCGTGCAATCTTTATTGTCTCAATATTAGGGGATCCTCGTACTAATCTAGTCTTAAATTTTGTATTTTTTCCAGCCCGTTTTGTTGCTTTTTTCAAGACAATATTTCCATCTTCTTTGAATTGTCTATCCATCTCTTTTGTCCTAGGTCCTCCTGGCAGAACTTCTGGAATAACATGTACACAGGTGACTTCACCGTGCGTGAATCCAGCTAAAGTTAATGCTCTATCTAAGGCCTGAAATGATTTTTTTGAACCATCAACAGGAACCAAAATTTTTGAAAAATCTTTCATGTATGCGGTCTTATATGGTCACGTATTATCCATCAATAAAATTCCGCAATATGAAATCAACAAAAGAGTTTATCTTAGATTATGTTGTATAGTAATTAACAAAATTATTTTGATGGCGTAAGTAGTTATTTGACATAAAATATCAAAGAATTGTGAAAAACAAATTAGAGTTAAATGAAATTTCACCTAAAGAATGGTTTTCACTAAACCAGTTTTTGCATGAATTAAAGGAGGTTGATTCGGAATGTATTTCAGTTTACTATCCGTATGGTAAAGGAGAACAGATAATTTCTTTGTTGGAGGAAACAAAGAGAAAAGAATCACTAGAAAAAATTGAATCTGCGATTGAAAAACGAATAAAAAAACTTCGAGAAAATCCCTCTTCGGTAGGTAAATTTACAAAAACTCTATGTATTTTTGGGTGGTTAAAAGATGGTAAGGTAAAGACTTTAGAAATTGGAACATCAAAAAAACTTCCCTACATCTACATGGCAAGCAAAAAACCACATATCAAGCCATTTCGAGATATTCTCAAGACCAATTACAAAGTTTTGGTTGTTACAATTGATCAAAAGTCAGCAAAGATTCAAAAGTTTTTTGGAAATCAAGTAATTCAAGAATCTAGACTACGAATTGACTTACAGGGAAGGCACAAAAAAGGAGGACAAAGTCAGGGAAGATTCCTTAGAGCAAGACAGACAAAGATTCATGTATTTTTCAAAAAAGTGGCAGCCAAGGTAAGGGAGATGGATTCATCTTCGGAGATAATTCTCTTAGGAGGAAACGGCAATGCAAAGACTGAGTTTTACGATCATCTTGATTCAAAACTTGCAAAGAAATGTCAATATGTTGAAAATTTGTCTTTTTCGACTACGATTAGTGAATTGGAAAAGAAAATAATTCATTGTCTATATCAGAAAAGAAGAAGATTTGTTGCAGGAGTCATTTCAAAATACGAGGAGATCCTAAAAGATGGTCTTACTGCAAAAAGAAATAATGTGATATACAAAGCATTAGAGGCAGGTGCTGTGGACACACTAATAGTTTCCATTGACTATCATAGAAATATACAATTCAAAAAAATTATCAAGATGTTAGAGATTGCTCAGAATACAGGTGCCAAAATAGAATTTGCAGCATCTCCAAAAATTCTTGAAAAGCTAGAAATCAATAATTCTGTTTTGGCAATTCTTCGGTACAAGATAAGGTAAAAATCTAATTTTTCATCCTAATTTTCAGCTCAGAAAAAATACATTAAACAATCTGTCATTCCAAACTGAAAATTCCATGAGCTGCACTCATAAAAGCTAGACTGAATCCATCCAAAGTTCTCATGTGTATTGCCTCACTTCCATCACCTAACTGTAAAATATGATCTTGGAGTTCTTTCTGATCAGAAGGAAATTCCATACCATCGGTTTTTCTTTTGTAATCTAATTTTCTAACTATTGTGGGCAAGTCAGGGTTTTCACGATAGTTCGTTTGTTCGGGGATAGGAGAGAATTCTATTGCAAGATATGGTCTTTTGCCCTCGCGCCTAAGGTAGTTAATTATGGGTATAGACTCTTCGTTTTGCACAATTACGCACAAATCAAAATCTATTGATTTTAGATATTTGATGAATTTGAAATGTCTGAGTCTCCCTTCATGTTTCTCTACTCGTTTTGTTTGAATAGCACCTGAATCAGTTAACACTGCTGAATAGATCCCTTTTTCACAGTAAACTCCAACGGTTGTTTTGGTCATTTGATATCTTTTACAGACTTATCTTTGTAAACTTTGACGCCTACCATTTTGTCTTAAATGTAAAGAATTTTCAAAAGATGACAAACTCTTTGTTTTGTTTGTCAAAAAGTATCTGGAATTATAATTAAAATTGAAATTTGTTGAAACGTCATACATGCTAGGTCCTATTACGTTTATTCTAGGAGGAATTGCAACTCTAGTTTCACTTTGGGCATATTTTGAAAAAGTTGTGGGGATTTAGCACACACAGACAAATTGTTCATGTTCTTTAAATAGAAAATATTGTAACAATAATTATGACAAACATTACCATGTGGAAATGCTACAGGTGTGAATTAACATTCCATCAAGAGGAACATGCAGAGTTTCACAAGAACTTGTCAAAGCACAATTCACAAAAGGTAATGATATCATGTGCTTGATTCTTTGATCTTTTTGGCACAATCATCACATAACATAATCTTTATTCCAATAACATCTACTGGTTTTTTGTTTGGGTGATCACATGAAATAGTCATTTTTAGTACTTTGTGTATTTTGAAAAATTATTTTAATTTATGGCATCTTAAAAGTAGGCAGATTAGTATTAGTTTGAGGTTTTTTACTCGATGATTGGGAATCTTCCATGTATTCTTCGAAGAGTTCTTGCTGGTATGATGAACCAACTGCAAAGACGGTAGCCAATATACCTACAGCACAAATTATGGCTATTGCAACTAAGACAATGGTCTTCAAACAGCATTTCTTAGATTTTCGGGGATTTAAGATATTATTTTGAGAATAGTAAAAAGCAATCATTGCGTAATACGAAATATGAGAGAAAAGCTTCTCTGTCTTTGCACCTGTACAGGGATTGAAATCATGACTGCAATAGGCGTAACAGGCTACCTATTATACTTAGAAGAGCCTATTTTGGCCCTAATTTCGACGGTAGTATTTGCAAAATTAATTGTCTTTCATTTCATCATGGATTACTACGACAAAAAGATGAAGAAAAAATCTCAAGACTTAAGTCTAAAAAAAACATAAAAGATTTGTGAAGCCTCAGTCTTGCAGGAATTGCGGTAAGGAAATTTTCCAAAATCAGAGAGTCTGTCCAAAATGCGGACGAGATACAGGACAAGATGATCCGGACTAAATTAAAAACCCAATCTAAAATTTGTAAAAAATACGAGTCAACAATGAAGAAATATCCCCAATACTTTATTTTCTACAGTAATAGTAGTTGGTATAATGGACAAAGTTCTTGAAGAGAAAATTCAAAATATAATTTTAGAGACATTTCAAGATACTGAACAAGAATGGATCAGCTATTTTCAACACAAAGCAAATCAAATGAATCTAGATCAAAAATCCTTCTTTATAGGGATGATGTATCCTAAAATTGTAAAAAATCTGGAAGATAGTAATATTCACATTCGTATAAAGTCCGATTCTTGGGGAGACCACGAGATAGAAAAGATAAACTTCATGCTAGGATCATTATATGAAAAGTTTGTTTAAAATCTACTAAAACTTAAGTTCAAAGAA
>JBMSGE010000070.1:0-6823 GCA_049414205.1 Nitrosopumilaceae archaeon | reverse complement strand
TCCATCAAAATCGCTAAAATAATGGTCAATGTATTTTGTACTGATTTGCTCAGCTGACAAGTTTTCAAGCTTTGCTCGATTAATTATTTTGTCATCAACATCAGTAAAATTCTGAATAAAATTCACTTCTACATTCTTACTTTCAAGATACCGTCTGAGCACATCAAACACGATGATGGTTCTGGCATGCCCAATATGTGACTCATCATAGACGGTTACCCCACAAAGGTAAATTCTCACCTTCTGGGCTATCTCTAGTTCTTTTTCATGGTTGGATAGTGTATCTTGTAGTTTCATCTCTATTCTCTTTCAGGTTTTACGGCTGGCAATCTCTTGTGCTCACTTTTCAAGTACAGGCTGTATACCTTTTCAACTGTTGATTTTTGAATCTCTGTTTTTGCGACAGTCTCTTCTACTGATAATTTTTTATCAAACAAACAGTACAGTATGGAGTCAATTTCCTCATATGATACACCAATCTCTTTTTCTGCTTCGTGCTCTTTCCACAAATGAGCACTACTCTTTTTTTCAATTACATTTTTTGGAACTCCCAAATATTCCGCAATTTTTCTTACTTGCAGCTTGTAAAGAGAAATTATTGGAACCAAATCTGCAGCTCCATCGCCAAATTTTGTAAAGTATCCAATTAGATGTTCACTTTTGTCACTTGATCCTAAAACAAGATAGTTTTTTGCATTTGCATAATAGTATAATATGTTGGTTCTAATCCTTGCTCTGAGATTTCCCTTTGCCCAATCACTGGGTTCGAGATACATAGAGTATTCTTTGACTATTGGTTTGATGTCAATTAACTTGTATTGTAACCCGGTAAGTGAAATCATTTTCAAGGCATCTTCTGTTTCATAATTTGGTGTAATCTCAGTATCTGGCATAATGATTGCAAGTGTCTTGTCTTTGAGATTTCTCTTACAAAGATAAGCCAATACTGCAGAATCTATACCTCCACTCAGTCCCAGAATCAATCCTTCTGCATTATTTTTTTCCATCTGTTCTTTTAGGAATTTTTCAAACAGGCTGGTTATTTCTTCATAATCTTGATTTTCAATCTCATCAATGATCTCTTGATTCATTTGATATTTTCGATATATTATGTGAATAAAAGTTGTACAGCTAATTACTGGATTTCAATTTACTATGTCAGAAATTTAATGGAAATTACGCTTGTGTTTTCTTAAAATCTAAATATCTACGTAAATGCCGTCATCTTTGACCTCGACAGCATATGTCTGAAGTTTGACATCTTTGATGTAGTCTTTTAATTCTCCAGTCTTGATGTTATAATGCCAAAAATGAAGAGGACACTCTACAATGTCTCCATCCAGTTTTCCCGGTGCCAGGGATCCGTCCTGATGGACGCATAAATCGTCTAGGGCATGATATCCACCTTGGTTAAAAATTGCAATTTGCTTGCCGTCAATCTTAAAGGCCTTTCCCTTTCCTTCTTCTACAGCATTTTTTTCAGCAATCTTTTTCCAGGTCACTAGTTACGCTATCCGTATCTGTTATTTATTTAGATTCGCATGATAGGATTTTATAGCGACTAAGGGTCTTTTTTCCTATTGAGTAAGGTAAAAACTTCTGCAAAACTAGTCAAAGAAGGAAAACTGTCCTATGAATGGGCAAAATCCCATATGGCAATTCTCAATAATACTATTAGTAGATTAAAAAAATCAAAACCCCTCAAAGGTATAACTCTAGGATTTTGTTTGCATATTACAAAAGAAACCTCTGTTTTATTGATGGGTGCAAAAGAATTAGGTGCAACAGTTGCATGCTGTGGTGGAAACCCTCTTACCACTCAGGATAACATTGCAGCATTTTTGGCATCACAAGGAATTCACGTATATGCATGGCATGGCCAGTCAGTCAAAGAATATGATTGGTGTATTCAGCAGGTGTTGAATCATAAACCAACAATCTTGACTGACGATGGTGCTGACATGAATGTAAAAGCACATTTTGATAAAAAATACAAAGACCTACCAATTCTTGGAGCAACAGAAGAGACAACAGCTGGTGTTACAAGAATCAGAGCAGTAGAAAACCAAGGTAAATTACGATACCCTGTAATTTTGGTAAATGAGGCTTACACTAAACACATGTTTGATAACAGATACGGCACAGGACAAAGCACAATTGATGGATACCTGCGAGCAATGAACTTGCTTTTGGCATCAAAGCGAACTGTTGTAGTTGGTTATGGATGGGTTGGCAGAGGCGTTGCATCTAGATGCCATGGAATGGGCTCAAAAGTAATAGTAACAGAAGTTGATCCTGTAAAGGCCCTAGAAGCTCATATGGACGGCTTTGAAGTAATGCCAATGGCTCAAGCATGCAAAATTGGTGATATCTTCATTACATGTACTGGAATGACTAGTGTGATTAGAAAAGAACACATCTTGCAGATGAAAGAAGGTGCAATTATGGGCAATGTTGGTCACTTTGATGTTGAAATTGATGCAGAATTTTTGCTGAAAAAATCAAAATCAGTAAAAGAAGTCCGACCAAATCTTGATGAATGTGTGCTGAAAAATGGAAAGCGTGTATATCTTATTGGTCAAGGAAGACTTGCAAACCTGGTGGCAGCTGAAGGACATCCTCCAGAAGTTATGGCTCAATCCTTTTCGAACCAAATCTTGTCAATCATGTATATTCTCAAAAACCACAAAAAGATTGGAAACAAGATAATTACAGTACCTGAAGAGATTGACAGACAAGTTGCAGTTGATGCACTAAAGGCAATGGATGTTAAAATGGATAAACTAACACCAGAGCAAGTCAAATACATGAATAGCTGGTAAAACTTCTTAACCTCTAATACAATCCAGATTACAAATGAGAGACAAAGCAATCATTACAAGTGCATTACCCTATGCTAATGGTGAGATTCATCTAGGTCATGTTGCATCCACATATCTACCTGCAGATGTCACAACTAGATTTCTAAAGCTAAAGGGTGTAGAGGCATACTATGTTTGTGCATCTGATGATTTTGGCACACCAATTCTGATTCAATCCGAAAAAGAAGGAAAATCCACTAGTGATTATGTTGCATATTGGAACAAGCGAGATTATGAGGACTTTACTGCATTTGGAATTGACTTTGATTATTTTTATCAGACAAGCTCACCTGAGAACATAAAATTCGTTCAAGATGTATTTATGAAATTAAATTCTGCAGGACACATTTACCAAAAAGAAATTATTCAATTTTACTGTAACAACGACAAGAAATTTCTACCAGACAGATATGTCAAAGGAATATGTCCACACTGTAAAGCAGAAGACCAATACTCTGATCTTTGTGAGAGTTGTGGTAGAGTTCCTGAAGAAATCTCTGATCCTAAATGCTCAATCTGCGGGCAAACCCCTACAAAGGAAAAAACAACACACTATTTTTTCAAACTGAAAAATTTCACTGAATCTCTATCAAAATGGCTAGATGAGAACCAAAATCTGCAAAAAGATGTAAAAAAATATGTTCAAAACTGGATAAAGACAGGTCTTGTTGACTGGGATATCACACGCGATATCTCGTGGGGTGTTCCAATTCCACTTGAAGAGGCAAAGGATCAGGTGTTTTATGGATGGTTTGATAATCACTTGGCATACATTTCTACTGCAATCAAGTTTCTAAACGATAAGGGGTTAGAAGGCAAAGAGTTTTGGAATTCTGCTGATATTTACCACTTTATTGGAAAGGATATTGTATATCACCACTATCTGTTTTTGCCTGCAATGCGCCTAGGAATAGATGAAGAATACAAACTACCTGACTATATTCCAACTAGAGGACACCTAACATTACAATCAAAGAAAATCTCAAAGAGCCGCAACTGGTACATTGGATTAAAGGAATTTTTGCAATACTATCCTGCTGATTATTTGCGTTATTACCTTGTGGCAATAAATCCATATTCTCAAGATGATTTGAATTTTGATTGGGATGATTTTACCACCAGAATAAACTCTGAGCTAATTGGAAATCTTGGAAACTTTGTAAACCGTGCATTGGGATTTACAAAAAAAGCATTTGAAGGTACTGTTCCAGAACCAGAAGAATACGACGAGCAAGACAAAGAGGCAGAAAACAAAATTAAAAACTTTGCAAACGAGCTAGGTGAATTATTGGAGCAAAACCATTTGGATAGGGCATTGAAAAAAATCATGGAGTTTTCTTCATTTTTCAATCAATACTTTCAACACAAAGAACCTTGGAAGAAAGGGCCAGGAACCTCAACATGTGTTTACTTGTCTGCTAATGCTGCAAGAAGCTTGTCTATTGCCCTATTCTCATTTCTTCCAAATTCTTCAGAAAAAATTTGGACTCAGCTTGGTTTGTCTGGCAATGTCAAAGAAAACAATTGGGATTCTTTATCTGAATTACAAATTAAACCCGGACACAAATTAGGAGAAGCATCTCCATTATTTGCAAAGGTTGAACCCGAAGACATTGAAAAATACAAAAAACAGCTTGGGCATACTGGATAAAGATGACAAAACCAATTCCTAGAATATCTACAAGAGGATACTATGATCTTTCTAGTGGTGAGACACTAAAGAAAAACCCATACTATCTTTATCCGAAAAAATATTTTGAAAAATTAGTTGATTCAAAAGAACTTACTATAATGATTCATGGCCTGAGAAATGACAATGCGGGAGCTGTTGCAAAAGCAGTAATTGCTAAAAATAAACTCAGGCGCCTGGGGTATGATCATCCAGTTATCGGGTATAGTTATGACTCTAACACGACTGGGGCGCATTTGATTGCTTATGCTAAGCAGGCATTAGATGTGGGGGTGATGATAGCAAAGAAAAACGGGCGTAATTTAGGCATGTTTATTGAGGATTTCAAGTCAATTAGCCCTAAAACCAAGATAAGATTGATGGGCCATTCCTTGGGCTCACAGGTCATTTTGAGCACAATTGAGAGATTGGCAAAAAAGAATCAAAATTCTGGTATAATCGAGAGTGCACACCTTTTTGGAGCATCAATTACTGGTGATGTTCCATCATCCAAAAAATATGGACCTCTTTTGAGTAAAGTGGTTCGAAGATAAATTGTAAACTATTACAGTCCAACTGACGAGGTCTTGTTTTGGGCAGACAAGGCAAACTTTGTTGCAGGTCCATTGGGTTTGAACGGTGCTATCAGAAAGCCGATTTCAAAGTATCAACAAAGAAAAGTTGAGCCGGAGAATCATAGATTTGCAAGCTATGCTGCAGTTTTGAAATCTTTTCCATGATTCTGAACTTTTTTTGAAATTAATTTTTATTTTATTTATTTTTACACGTTGTTTATTTTTTTTAAAATGTTTTTTGTAAATTTTATAATTTTGTAAAACAAAAAGTTGTCAACATTTCATGTGACAACATGAATTTTACTCGTAGATGATATAGTAAATGTGTCAAAACTTGGCATTACACAAAACTACCTTTAATACAATTTGTCTGTATTATGAAAATACAGAGCGATGAATTACAAAACACTAAACATTGCATTGGTACTTTTCGTACTCTCTACTACAATTATTTTTAGTTCTGCAATTGATGTATTTGCTGCAGATCCTGACGGTAGAGGTTCATCTGGTGTTGGTTCTGTTGAAGCATGTTTGAACCAAGGACAACCTCCAAACTTTTGGCCTTGTGATACAGCTGACGAATGGAGTGGTGGAAACATTACAAACGAAGCAGGATATAGAGAAGGTTCATCAATTCCAGTTAGAGTTGACATTACAGGTTTAGAAAACAGTACCGAGGCAAAATTTCAAGAATTAATTGTTGCATGGGATATTACAAAAACTCAAGCAAACACAGTAAAACACACTTTTGATTATATTACTTCTTTTGATAGGAATGATCTTCCTCACCCTTGTTTGGATGCACTTCCATTAGATGTGTGCCAGAACTGGGTGAAAACTACTAAAGCAATTCCTGCCCCACACAATGGGACAGATGTCTCTACTGGAGGTGTAAATGGAACAACTTGGCCTTCTGAATCCCTTCCATATGCCTCCTTCATGTCATTACCTGAAGAGGAACGAGAATTTGCAATGTTTGCACCTATGGGCCACAATATAACAATTAATGAAATTGCCTATCTGTCTGAAGGCGATCCAACTGATAATGGTGGAAATACTGAATCAACTAGACTATGGGTAAATTATACATGAACTAGATCTCATGTAAATGCTGCCTTTGGTGCAAACATAGCAAGTCCTGATGATTGGACATATCCTGCAACTTCTGTGAATGGAAAATCATTCCAAATAGAATGTGAAGAAGTCAAGAAAAATGGAGGTTGTGATGGTGGTCAAATTAATCTTGATGCCTTTGATGTAATTTTCCCTCTAACAGCACCTGAATTGACTTTAATGAAAATTGTCAACAATTCTACTGGTGGCAATGCTAGTCCTGGAGATTGGCAATTAACTGCAGATCACCCAAATAATGGAGCACGGGATATAGTGGTCTTTGGTAACTCTACACAATCATTTTTGGTAGATCCTGATGTGACATACATTCTTTCAGAAAATGAGGGTCCGGATGGATATTCACCAGTGCATGGAGGACAATTCCTTTGTTCCATAAATAATCAAAATGCCACTCTTACTAACACTATATCTTTGGGACCTAACGAAAAAGGAATTTGTACAATTGAAAATAAATTTGACAATGTTGCACCCATTGCATTTGATCAAGATGTAATTATTAGTGAAGATACTACAGTTAAAATTACTTTGAATGGTACCGATGTTAATCCGGATACTCTTACATTTAATCTTGAAACAAATTCTAC